>JBFHTA010000368.1:0-3419 GCA_041590855.1 Pseudomonadales bacterium | reverse complement strand
TTCTGACGTAAAGGCGTCAACCTGATAAATCGTTAACCAGTTACTCATCGGTGTTTACTCTCCTAAGGTAGCGACCATAACCGCTTTGATGGTATGCATTCTGTTCTCTGCCTGATCAAACACAATTGAGTGTCTGGATTCAAACACCTCTTCAGTGACTTCCATTCCGTCCAAACCAAATTTCTGGTAAATCTCTTCACCAACCTTGGTTTCACGATTATGGAACGCAGGTAAACAATGCATGAACTTCACTTCCGGATTGCCAGTCTGGTCAAGCACAGTGCGGTTTACCTGATACGGCTTCAATAAATTAATTCGTTCATCCCACACAGATTCCGGCTCACCCATAGACACCCATACGTCGGTATAAAGGAAGTCTGCGTCTTTCACACCTTCAGCAACGTCTTCTGTTAAAAGGATGTTCGCACCCGATTTAGCTGCAATTTCCTGACACTTACTTACTAACCAGTCTTCTGGCTGGCAGCTCTTGGGCGCTGCAATTCGGAAATCCAAGCCCATGATAGCGGCACCCACCATCAACGAGTTCGCCATATTATTGCGACCATCACCCAGATAACAAAACGTCATTTCATGCAACGATTTATGGGAGTGCTCTTGCATGGTTAAAAAATCGGCCAAAATCTGAGTCGGGTGGAATTCGTCGGTCAGACCGTTCCAGACCGGAACCCCGGCATACTCAGCCAACTCTTCCACCACTGACTGTCCATAACCACGGTATTGAATACCGTCATACATACGGCCTAACACACGGGCAGTATCTTTCATTGATTCTTTATGCCCGATTTGGGAACCACTTGGCCCCAAATAGGTAACATAGGCACCTTGATCCTGAGCCGCCACTTCGAATGCACAGCGGGTTCGAGTAGAAGACTTTTCAAAAATCAGCGCGATCTGCTTACCTTTCAATCGGGGTTGCTCATAACCACCGTACTTAGCCGCTTTCAGATTCGCCGCTAAAGACAATAAGTAACCGATTTCTTCCCGATTAAAATCCAGGAGTTTTAAAAAGTGTCTGTTTCTCAAATTAAATGCCATGCATTTGTCTCTTCTGTCATACGTCTTGTTCATCGCCCTTTCAGGAAGTCGTAAACCACCTGATTTGCCTCTCAGAGGCGGCAAGCCTGCCAGAGCGACGGTTACCCGATCAAGGGAAACCTTGCACTGTACCTTGTCTTGTAATCAGACTCAATGCTTGGACAGATCAGGCTTCCACAAGGAATTGTCATTTTTTACTTATCAAAAGGAACCAAACTTGTATAATCTTTGCACTTTGAAATACACGCCTTATTCGTCTTAACTTATCGGCTTGGTAGGTAAACTTATTACTTACGCTCATTTCAACAGATGTGACTCTTAACCCAGCCACATTTCATAATGAGTATTGTGCCTTCCTTATATTGGAACGGTACTTATTGAGCCTAATCACACAAAGTTACATTTCATTTGGCGCAGTATTAGGTTCTACAACTATAATAATCAACACCAAGACAACGACTTGACTCTATTTAGGGTTTGGCGCTCCACGCATTTGGAGCAAGCTATACCGCCAAGGATTGTAAGGCGCAGACTTTGCTAAACTTAGAAGACTAAGTCCAAGAGATCACAGGGATGAACTGGTTTAACAACCTAAAAATTCGCTACAAGCTCGCCCTAATCGTATTGCTACCTAGCATTACGCTCCTTGCGTTTTCAATCAAGGCGATTGAAGAGAGATACAGCGTATACCAAGACTTTTCCACCACTGCGACTGACTTTCACGCCATCGATTACATCTATGCCATTGTCAGCGGTTTACAAACAGAACGAACGCTTAGCCGCGCTTTTCAGGTGACTGAGGAAGCCAATTACCAGGAAGCCCTTCTCAGACACAGGAAAGTGGTTGATAACGCCATCCATCAACTTGAACAATTCGTTAAGCGAAGTGAAATCAGTAAGCGTTTTAAAGACCCAAGAAGCCTGGATGCCGATAAACGTATCAATGACCCCGTTAATGACCTGAACCAACTGATCTTTGATCTGGAATCGATCCGGGACGTTCGCGCCGGATTCGACAACAAAAACCCGAACTCGGATTACTTCTACTTCTTCTCAGACATCATTCAAACCGCGCTCTATCTGGTCAAGGCCATTACCTCCACCAATCATGACTTGTCGGTTTTGCAAAAAACCAATGTCTCCAATCTCCTGGCGCGTATTGAAGAACAGGTAAGCCTGGAAACAGCCCATGGCTTGACCTTTATGAGCTCCCCCAGCCAGAACAGTGACGAGAACAAGTTTCTTCAAACTAATATGTTGGTACAGAACGCCCTGTACGACGACTTTCATTTTGAGCTCGCCACTGAAAAACAAAAGAACATGCTGTATGGCAGTGAAAGCCAGACCACGTCCCAGAAAATTAATGAATTAAGAGATCAAATGTTGAATCTGCCAGCCAAACTGGAAATCATTCAGCAGCTTGAACACATTTTTCAGACCCGCTCCTGGTATAACCTTTGCCAACTCGCGCAAGAAGGCAGTGAAATTTCTCCATTGATTCGTTCCAGCGGCAGCCGAATCTTTATTTTACTGGATAAATACCGATTTCTTTCCAAAACCAAGCCCTCTGAAAGAGCCTCTCTCACACGCTTAAACCAGTTACTTAATGGTTGTGAGAATATTGAAAGCACTGAAGACGCCCAAGCCTGGTTAACCGAACTAAAAGCCAGCCTGAGCAATTTAAAAGACGCTTCTATGACCTTTGAGCTCACCGAATGGTTTGAGCTATCCAAACAGAAAAGCGCACACATTCACAACATACGCCAAATTATCAGCCAACAGGCTCTAAGCGAAATCATCGACCTTTCAGACAGTGCTCGCCACCAACTTGTGCGCTATATCATTGTCACACTACTCGCCATTATTGGCTCGCTCTGGCTAGGATATTTGCTGGTTTCCAGAGCATCCAGCACCTTAGGTTCCATCAATAAAACCTTGTCCAGCTATGCTAAAAGCGGCCACTTCTCCAATAAGGTTACTGTCTACGGTAACGATGAAATCAGTGAAGTAGCGCTGCATTTGAATCAGGTGATTGATGAACGCGAATCGATGAACATTGCCCTGGAGCACAGTGAAAATAAATTTCTGGAAGTATGCCATGCCTCCAGTGAGCCCATTTTCCTGATTCGGGATCACGAGATCATTGATTACAATCACTCCGCCGTTAGCTTACTAAAAGCCGATGAAACCAAAATCAAGGGCGCAAACCTTGGGGAATTACTTATTCCGCCACACCTGAACGAAGAAGAGCGCATTAAAGAAATCAACCAATTAATAGATGACGCGTCTAACAATGGCTCTTCTCACAAAGAACTTAACTTCATGGCACCCAAGCAAGATGATATTTCCATTATTGAGATTTC
>JBFHTA010000367.1:0-3439 GCA_041590855.1 Pseudomonadales bacterium | reverse complement strand
CGGGGCAGAACATAACAGAGCATAGCATAACAGGGCAGAGTAGAGCGTCATCTACTATTCGAAAAATGCCTGTTATCAAGTTGGCTGCACCAACAGGCAAGGCGGCCGCCAGGATGCTGGAATCCATTCGCGATGCGTTAGGTACATTGCCCCTGTCGCCTGAGCAAAAAGCTGCATTTCCCGACAGTGCTCATACTTTACATCGTTTATTGGGGCCAAAACCTCTGGATGCCAATTTCAAACACGATAGGAATAATCCATTGCATTTGGATGTACTCATTGTTGATGAAGCCTCGATGATTGATTTGCCAATGATGGCAAAATTGCTTGATGCCATGCCGCCTAATGGTCGTTTGGTGTTGCTGGGGGACAGGGATCAGTTGGCCTCAGTTGAAGCAGGAGCTGTGTTAAACGATCTCTGCCAGTCTTTGGGAGTGTACAGCCCTGAACGTGCCGAACAATTGTCACATTTAACGGGATATCAGGTGCCTTCCGATCAGCAACTATCTGCCGATGGTATACAGGATGCACTTGCCTGGTTGAAGATTAGCCGAAGGTTTGGCGCGGATTCCGGGATAGGCCACTTAGCCAAAGCCATCAATGCCGGGGATGTTAAAGCCGTTGAGGCAACCTGTGCTTCCGGGCAATTCAGTGATGTGCGTCTTGTTCATTACTCTTCGACCCGGTATGTAGCTTTGTTAATCGAGATTGCCAAGGCGTACGAAGCTTATATTCGCTTGGCTCAGCAACAGGCGTATCAAGCTGCGCTCACCAAGTTTTCAGAAGTTAGATTGCTTTGTGCATTAAGAGAGGGGGAATTTGGTGTGCAAGGCTTGAATCAGGGAATTGCTGACTGCTTGTCAAAACAAGGCGTCATCAGTCGAGTTAAAGAAACCGATCTGGGCTACATTCAGTCTGAATGGTATGTGGGTCGCCCTGTCATGGTGACGCGAAATGATCATGCGCTTGGGCTTTATAATGGTGACATCGGCGTGGTGATGGAAGACGAACATGGGCGGCTTCGTGTTTATGTGGATACCTCGGATGGCATCAAGGCGGTGCTTCCCAGCAGAATGCCGGAGCATGAAACGGCCTATGCAATGACGGTGCATAAATCGCAAGGTTCCGAGTTTGAACATACTTATTTCATTTTACCGGATCGCGTTAACCCGGTTTTAACCAAGGAATTAGTGTATACCGCCGTGACCCGAGCCAAGAAAAAGCTGACATTGATGTGTATGCCTGAGGTATTGGCCAATGCTGTTCAACAACGGGTTCAGCGTTTTAGTGGGTTAAAAGAAAAACTGTCAAAACAGGAAGGAATCTGAGTTGATTCCTTCCTGTTATAAAGGTGGGCGTGACAGTATGGTTATGTCTACTAACTTAGTCGTCTTGTCCGGACTTGAGTTGGTGCTTCACCAGTTGCTGTTTCAGAGACTTGGGTATCTCTTTGATGATCAAGGTGTCGTTTACTGAATCATAGACAATGCCTTCGCCAAAACGGTCCGATGAGAAGCTGATGGTCAGATTTTTATCGCGGCCAGAGAAACGGACATAGCGTTTAAGGCGTGCCCGGTCGGTGTGAATCTCTTCTGTCGGTGTGCTTTGGCGTTCCTGAGCGAACTGGGCAAAGCGCGTTGGTTCTTTCTGGTCCACATGAAAAGATAATTCATTCACATTAACCGGCATCCCGGTTTTGTCTTGCTCAAGGCAGTAATCCATTACCTGACTACGGTAGTCACGGGCTTCCTGTTCATCAGGCATTGCTTCCGCGAATGCTTCTACAATATTTAGGAATTCTTCCGTTTGTTCTGCTTTGTCCAGGCCTTTAGTAAAACCGGCAAAGGCTTCCATGGCTTCGTTGAGTTCAGGATTGCCACGGCTTCCCAGAATAGTGAGGTACTGGTTAGAACTTTCTTCCAGCCATTGTTCGGTTTTAATTTTAAAGGCAAAGGTGACTTTGGATGGGTCAACATAATCCGTGTACTGGATTTCATTGCTGTTATTGATTTGTAAGGCTTCTACGTGATTGATCCAGAAAATATAGAACTGATCCTGTTCCATCAAGTCGTCAACGGCAAAAAGTAACTTGGCGTTAAAGGCATCCTCGTAATTTTCAAGACTTTCCTGGAGATGGTTCATCAGGGTATGTGTCATCTTTATGAAGGAGGATTTGCCTTCATGAAAGTCGCGAGCTAAACCGGGTAAAACAGACATTACATCAGATCCAAAGTGGCCGAACTGTTTTAACGCACTGCGCTGGAAGCCTTGACGGTATTGCTCAAATAGCGAGGCAATCGGGCCTTCAGTTGCTTCTTCACGTTCGCTGATAAAGGTTTGAATGTTGGCACCAGGAACCGGTCGTTGAATGCCGTGAATAATGCAATGCTTTAAACTCATACTTCGCCTGTATTGATAGATAACGTCAACCTTACGTCAACGATGACAGCTGTCATTGATGTACGTAATGGGTAGAATTGTCATAATGTGAAATATCAGTATTGTATCAGCAATCCTTTTATTTCATTAAGGTTTTCTCTGTCAACTTTCGACGGTTCTGTTAAGGCGAGGTGAGTGCCCGGCTATGTGGTATGTGTATATGGTTAAATGCAGCGATGCCAGTCTGTACACGGGTATCACCACCGATCTCGAACGGCGTGTTAACGAACATAATAAGTCACCTAAAGGGGCTAAATATACACGTACACGCCGGCCAGTGACCCTGGTCTACCATGAAACTTTGGGTTGTAAGTCATCGGCATCACAAAGGGAATACCAGCTCAAACAGCTTTCAAGACAAGCAAAACTGAGACTGATTGGCGAACAGTTGTCTTGATGTTTTGTCTCGGGTGATTTGTTGTTTGTACAGGTAAACCCAGATGTTGAATTTTGTGAGTTTTTACTTTTGCAAGACATTGTCTAGATTTAATAGTGTGTTTGTCTAACAAGATTGAACGACATGTCTGATCAGTTTTATGAAGGCCTGAACTCGCTGTTTGAAGACTCTTTCCCCAAAAAGTGTTCAATGTGTGGCAAGGTTTACCATACCAGTGAGCAGTTTTTTGCTGAAACCGAAGCTCCTGCCGTTTCTAACAAGTCACTCAAGAGCAGTGAGGAAGAAGACGGAGAAATCATTGTTGAAGCTTTCCGTAACTGCAGTTGCGGGAGTACTCTGATGGATGTCTTTAACAACCGAAGGGATACCTCTGAGAAAGGGCTGAAGCGTCGTGAAAAATTTGATCAGGTGTTGTCCAAACTTGTGAGTAAAGGTTTGGATCGAGATCAAGCCAAAGCTGAGCTACTCAAATACATCAAAACCGGTGACAGCCAATTTATTGATAAGCATCTGAAATCCAAATAAATTTAAGGAACCTCTGAACAAGTCCCTCTCTGCTCAGGCCTATAAGAGAAATGTCTATTTGAGGCGCGGTTTTGAAGG
>JBFHTA010000366.1:0-3442 GCA_041590855.1 Pseudomonadales bacterium | reverse complement strand
GAAGAACAAGTAATCCAACCGGAACTGACCGCTGCCGAGCGCTATGAAGCTCAAATCTACGCCTGGATATTAAACGGACCAAATGCCGCCATTTATTCCCCAACGGATGGCATTAAAAACCCTCCGACCATTGAGTTCACCTGGTGGCGAAACGGTACTATCATTTTTGCTAAAGTCGTCAAAAGCAGTGGTGATCCGGCAACAGACTCAGCCGCAAAGCGCTCGGTTTTATCTGCCAGCCCCTTACCAAAAATTCCGGATCACATTGCCGGTAAAGAATACACCTTGAACATCACCTTTGCTCAAACAGAGAAGTAATCTTCTCGTAACTGCCAAACAGAAACAAAAAAGGCGATGCCATTGCTGACATCGCCTTTTTAAAAGATTCGCTAAATTATGAATCTTGCGCAGCCGCCTTGGCAGCTTCTTCGATCAACGGCTTCAGCTCACCTTTCTGATACATCTCAACGATGATGTCACAACCGCCAATCAACTCACCGTTGATCCAAAGTTGTGGGAAAGTAGGCCAGTTTGCGTATTTTGGAAGCTCTGCACGGATGTCCGGATTTTGTAGAATGTCCACAAACGCGAAACGCTCACCACAAGCCATTACAGCTTGAGAAGCCTGAGAAGAAAAACCACACTGAGGAAGTTTTGGGCTGCCCTTCATGTAAAGAAGAATAGGGTTTTCAGAAATTTGCTGCTTAATGCGCTCAATAGTATCAGACATTACTACCTCACCAGTTGTTTCATAGTTCTGTTCCGGGCACCTGATCAATCCTGTGCCGGATTCGTATTTTGGATAGCTGCTATTTTAACGGCTATTGTTTTCAATTCCTACCAAATCACTCAGATAAATTGTAATAACCTTATTCTGACTGGCCACTTTCTGTTTGACTTCTTATAGACTGACCATAGCCACCGCCACCAGCAGTACGAATGGCCAAGCGATCGCCTGGTTTTACCGTCAGTGAACATTTGCCCGGCAGTAATTCATCGTTTAAAAGGTTCATACCCTGACCGGCTGGTTCTCCTCCGGCCAAACCATAGGGCGCTAATTCACGTCGTTCAGTCAACAGGGTTACCTGGGCGGCTTCTTTGAACTGGTAAGTTCGCTCTATGCCTTCACCTCCCGAAAAAAGTCCCTTACCGCCACTGCCGTTACGTATCGCGTAGTTAAGAACCCTAATCGGGTAATGCAACTCCAGGCTTTCGACAGGAGTATTCGAAGTATTCGTCATGTGAGCTTGCACTGCCGATAAACCATGCGCATTTGCCGACGCCCCTAAACCGCCGCCAATGGTTTCGTAGTAATCCCATTGTCCCACAGAGGCTGAATCGCGCGAGCCCATTGCCACGTTATTCATAGACCCATGACTGGCCGCGCACATGCGTTCAGGCATTGCGTGTGCCAAGGCTTTAATCACCACATCGACCACTCGCATAGACGTCTCAACATTACCCGCAGCGACTGCAGCAGGAAAAACGGCATTCAACAGAGAGCCTTCCGGCGCATCAATGCTAAACGTACGAAACACACCATCACAGCTTGGTGCCTGATCCGGCATCAAACAGCGAAGCACATAAAACACCGAAGCCGCTGCGACTGACAATGGACAGTTTACGTTGCCCGCCACTTGCGGATCAGTCCCCGCAAAATCAAACGTCAGTCGCCCTTCTTTCACCGTCAATGTCAGATTGATTTTGATAAATGAATCGTTAATGCCATCCCCATCCAGTTCATCAGACGCCTGATACTCGCCATCCGGGATCGCCTGAAATGCAGCCAACGCCAGCTTTTCCCCATAATCGTTCAGCGAGTCCACTGCCAATGTGAGTTCTTCTACTGACATTTTTGAGACTAACTGAGAGAAACGATCCAAGCCCGTACGTATCGAGCCTAATTGCGCCAGGAAATCTCCACGTGACAATGGATTATCTGAACTGATTTTAGTGAGCAAGGGCTCATCCATTACGCCTTGCTGAACCAACTTCACCGGATCAATCAAAATACCTTCTTGATCAATGTGTGTCGAAAGCGGCATTGATCCCGGAGCTTCCGCCCCTATGTTGGCGTGGTGCGCCCGATTAGCAATAAACGCCTGAACCTTTCCTTGATGGAAATACGGGGCAACCATGGTCACATCCGGTAAATGCGTCCCGCCCATATACGGATTGTTAAGCACCAATACATCACCAGGTTTCCAATCAATCTGACGAACAATCCCTTTCATGGCATACGCCATACTGCCCAAATGAACAGGAATATGCGCTGCCTGAGCTAACAACCCGCCACTGGCATCAAACAAGGCACACGAAAAATCCATTCGATCCTTGATGTTGGGAGAAAAAGACGACTGTTGCAAAATCGCCCCCATCTCTTCGCAGATGGATTCAAATCTACTGACAAGTATCCCAAGTTCAATCGGGTCCACAGACATTTCCTCGCTCTTGTTCGTATACAGTGCTGAAGTCAATCGTTGCACTTATTCGTTCGTTACACTTATTTCGTTAACTATTTTGAATACGTTATAGATTTTGAATAAGTTATAGATTTTGAATAAGTTATAGGTAACGCCCGGCACTAATCTCAAAGACTGCTACTCTCAATGGTTACTACTCTCAATGGTTACTGTGCTTTATTACTGGTTTAAATACATACGATTCTTATTACTAAAGTTCATAGCTTAGAACGCTCTTTCGCACGACGGGAATACTAAGCTGGCTTTCCCAGAATATCCAATGAATCTTCTATAAACCCAGTAACCATCTTGCCTGCTGTATCCAATAAAGAAACTGATTCAGGACAAGAAAAACGAACGATAATGTTTACTATTACCAAAAGCATTATAAAATGCCTATATTCTTAATTAGGTGTTCGAATTGTAAGTGTTTCCAGCACGCTTTCTCTTCAGTGAGCCGTAAAACCCTAGCAGCCATATCAAAGCAGGTCCCAGTTTATGCATGCGTCCAAGTCACCGGTTGAACGAACTCTCGCCGCTGAAGAACACTTAAATAGCAGTTTTTCGACCGTTGATGTTCTGACGGTAAATGCGCTGCATTGCAGCTATGAAGCAACGCCGGTCGTAAAAGCCACCAGCTTTTCTTTGCATCCGGGAGAAATCGGTTGCTTACTGGGACCTTCCGGCTGTGGAAAAACCACTATCTTGAGAGCCCTGGCCGGCTTCCAACCCATCGACCAGGGTGAAATCAAAGTAGACGGCAAAGTGATAGCCAGCCAAACTCAATCTCTGCCTCCGGAAAAGCGCAGTGTGGGTATGGTATTTCAGGATTACGCTCTGTTCCCGCATTTAACCGTGCTAGATAACGTCATGTTCGGTTTAAATCGAAAAGACAGAGATTCCGAAACCAAAGCCCTTAACATGCTGGATATCGTTCAACTGAAACATCTATCAGAACGCTATCCTCACGAGCTCTCCGG
>JBFHTA010000365.1:0-3450 GCA_041590855.1 Pseudomonadales bacterium | reverse complement strand
GCCTCGTTCTAACGTTTTTCTAGCGCCCGCAGAGCTAGAGCGGACTTATCCAGAGGTTCCTATACAGATGGACTCGATCGCAGAAACTGCGACCTCGGTGGTTGTTATGAATGCCCCTGTATCAGCCCAGGTGACTCAGCCTGGAGCCGCGACCTCACACTCGAATACCTTTCTTAGCTCTGTTACGACATATTGGAAAAAGCAGGCCTATCGGCACAAGAATGCTGAAAAACTGATGTACCTGATGTTTCTGTCCGGGCTATTGCTTTGGGATTGGTTGGCTGTGCCTTGGGGCCTGGAACGTTGGTTGTTGTTGGCGCACATGGTGGTCGGGATGACTGTGTTCCTATGGGTAGTGGGATTGTTTTGGAGCGCTCACCGGAAACTGTTGCTGCGTTCAAAGAATGATTTTCTGAAGCTGACTGGCCGTTTAACTGAAGTGCTGTTGGGCGTTTGTGTGGCTTCGGGCGTGTATCTCTTTTTCTATGGCGTAACCGGCGATACTGTGAGTGTGCTGATTCAGTCTGTTCACTTCTATTCGTCGCTTCTGCTGACGCCGTTAGTATTTCGCCATGCCTTCCGCTGGAGTGTGCTCAATCTCAAAGCCAAGTTTATCAAGTGGTTCACACCTCAGTCGGGAGGTGCCGCGTGATGCGTTCAATTTCCTATGCCCTGATGTTACTGATCATGGGGTGGTCGGCACTGACGTTTGGGGCGCTTAACCACACCAAAAGCAGCTCGTTGATTTTGGATGCGGCTCGTGGTCGCGTGATCAGTGCCAACTTTGATGCGGGCAGTGTCAGTGTGATTGATAAGAACACAGGTGCGCTGATCAAAGAAGTGACTATTGGGCGAGACATTCGCAGGATCGCCCTTTCTGATCAGCCATCGCCAGTGCTGCTAGCCACCGATTATCTGTCGGATGAGGTGATTCTTTTAGATGGATTAAGTTTGGAGGAAGAGCATCGAATAAAAGTACCTTCACGTCCGTTTGGTGTGGTGTACGACACTCATCGGCAGCGTTTTTACGTCACCAGTTTCGAACATCATAAACTCTTGGTGATGTCGTTACGTGGCGATCTGTTGGCGGAAATCCCGACCGAAGAGACACCAAGAGGTTTAGCCTGGTTGAGCGATGGTCGATTACTGATCACTCACTCGATGACCGGACAAGTATCCATTTATCAAACGCAGGGTGAGTTGCCCACTTTGTTAAAGGTGATCCAACTCGTTGATAGCCCGTCGCATCCGGAGAAAACCACTCCGCAGGGAAGACCTAGACGGTTGGACAATATTGCGATTTCCTCGGACGCTTCAGAAGCCTGGTTGCCGCATGTGTTGTGGTCATTCGGACATGACTTTCAGTTTCAGTCGACCGTTTTCCCGACCGTTTCGGTTGTGGATTTAACACCCGGTCAAGAACACGAGCGGATTGATGAGCGTAAACAATTGTTCAAGCAAATCAATGTATTGGACAGAGGCAACAAGTCCCGCATTGTGTCTAACCCGCACGATGCCGTGTTTACCGAAGGGGATAAAAAAGTCGTTGTCTCTTTGGCCGGATCGGAAGATTTAATGGTGTTTGATCGCTCTCGTCAAAGCGCAAAAAGTAAGAAGCGACATCGCCGCAAGAAGTTTCAGGGTGGCGCCAAAGTGACGCAAATTTATCGGCATGTGCCAGGGGATAACCCCAAAGCGTTGGTATTGGATGGCGCTCGTCTATTGGTTCAAAACGCCATGAGTCTGGACATTGATCGCTTCGATGTCGGGCAGGGCGGCCCGTTTGATAAGCTGACGCTGGAGGCTGCCGGGTTTGCTGAATTGGTAACGCAAGATCCGTTATCTGAGCAGATGCGTTTGGGGAAAACCCTGTTTAATTCCGCTAACAGCGACCAGTTTTCACCGGCCATTGCCGGGGACTTCTGGATGAGTTGCGATTCCTGCCACCTTGATGGCTTCAACTTCACCAACCGGTATTTATTAAAGGATGGTCAGAAAGACAAGTTCGAGAATGCTGTCACCGGGCATGTGAACGTACGCAAGATGATTGCCGGTGATCCGGTGGGCGCTTATGTCGATATCATTCAGCGTACTCAGGGTGGGATGACAGGTGTCGACCCAGATCAGCCACCCATTGAGGTGGTTCAGCAAATGATGGCATTGAATCACTACGTACGGGCCAATGAAAACCTGCCGTATTTATCTACCTGGTTAAGGCTGGAAGATGAAACGCCTTATGCTCATCCGGAAGATTGGATTAATTCGGCAAAGTGCGCTGATTGTCATACCGAGATTTACAATCAGTGGGCGGATTCCAATCATGGCATGAACATGGATCATCCCTTCTATCGTTATCAGGAAGACATTGCCGCGAAGGAAGAGGGCGAAGAATTTCGGGTGTTATGCCGAGGCTGTCATGCCCCCCAGAGTGTGATTAATGGGGAGTCCGGGCCGTTTCAAGGATTTGGTGATATGCGTGAACAGGGCGGCCAGTCCTTAAAAACGCAGTTAGCAATGACGCGTCCGGTGTCGGAGCGCGGAACCGGTTGCGAGTTTTGTCATCGCATTGTCAAAGTCGAGAACGCTGGTGGTAACGCCGATATGACGGTGAATCTGAAAGATCGCATCAGCTACGTCTTTGAGGATTCAAGCAATCCGGTATTGCAATGGTTGGCAGATAAACAAATCAATGCCCAACCGGGGGCGCATAAGGTGTCGTATTCCGACCCCGAGTTGTATCAGGACTCGCTCTATTGTGCCACCTGCCATAACGAATTCACTACCGGTATGGGCGCGAATGTTAACGATAATTATGGTGAATGGTTGGCTTCCAAATTTAATCGACCTGACAATCCAGCTGAGCATAAAACCTGCATTGATTGCCACATGACAACAGATGTAACGGCGTTCTCGGCTCAGCCCGGACAATCCACAAATGGCGGCCCGATGAAAGCCAATATGCGCTCTCACCACTTTACCGGAGGCAATTATTATTTCACCGGCATGCGTAATGCGGAACATCAAAAGCTAAGTGTGAATATTCTGAAAACGGCTGCCACCTTGGATGTGTCTCTGGAAGGCCACCGGTTAAATGTTGATGTCACTAACGAACGTTCAGGCCATCATTTGCCAGGAGGCGCTCGCCGACAGGTTTGGTTGGAGGTCATCGTTACGGACGCCTCGGGTAATCGGCTCTATGAAAGTGGTGTGATGCAGGATGGTTACTTACCAGAAGACAGTCGCAGGTTCATTAAGATTGGAGTTGATGAAGCGGGCAACCCGGTTGGCTTGCGCTTTTGGCGGTACGTCAAAATTGGTCAGGATAGCCGCATTGCTTCAGGGGAAACCCGAACTGAAGTCTTTGAATTGCCCGACAGTGCAGTCGAGAGTAAAGGGGAGATAACGGTCAGTGTTCGTCTACTTTACCAGGTCTTCTCCAAACAATTGGTG
>JBFHTA010000364.1:0-3476 GCA_041590855.1 Pseudomonadales bacterium | reverse complement strand
TTGTCTCGCCAGGTCAGCTCCACTTGTTGGTGGGTGCCCGCCAGTTTCTGCAAAAAATTTCGACGCATGAAATAATCGCGCGGCGTTGCCGCTTCAATACGCAAGCCGGTGTCACCACCAAGAGCACGAAACAACACACCGATCTCATACCCGGCCTCTTTCAAAGTAACCGAGGCATCCTCAAAATCAGTCGACGCCTTGCCAGTAATGTATTCGTGCCACTTATAACCTACGTATTCTTCCATCAGAACCTCTCTTTTGGAGACTATTCACCAGATGACTTATCTGACTTATTAGGTGTTGAATCATCAGGAGTTAAACCATTCGGAGTTGAACTCTTATGACTATCAGTCTGCACCTTTCTGGCATCAATTGTTTTGACGGGTATCAAGGAGCTATGCCTTGTCTTTTCACCTTCTGCCCATCCCAACAAAGCACCATCAGGGTTATCTTTTTGGACGTTCTGACAAGCACTAATGCATTGAGCGCACTGGGTACAGGTAAACTTAGCCCGTTTGAAGCTACGAACCGGCAAGCGCATCGGACACGCCGTTTCGCAATCTTTATCGCAATCCTGACATAGCTTGGCCCGATCACGATCAAACTTCACCAGCATGGCCTTACTATTAATCATCCAGAACAAACTCTGCCACACACCTAACGCACAACCGTATTTACAAAACAGATGCCGCGCAAATACAAAATCTATGGTGAACACCGTGGTTGCTGCAACGAGGAAAATGGTTGGGTTACGAGTTAGCTCACCCGTGATTAAATCGGTATAGAGTGGAATGGGCGGCAACAGATACGACAACAGCCCCAAGGCCCAGAGAAATGCAATAACCGCAGACACCAACACGATCACCAACCAATCCAACCAACTGCTCGGCTGTTTCGATTTGGAGGGTTCCCAAATCGTCACGCGTCCAGTTCGTTTCTGCATCAGGCCATTAATCAACTCCACCACAGAGAAGTGCGGACACAACCACCCGCAATAAATGCGCCCCCACCGCCAAAAGATATAAAGGCCAGTTGCTACAACAACGATAATGGGCAGGATAAAACGGGTAAGAATTCGGATGCCGGTATCTATCGCATCGCTCTGTTGCAGCCACTCAGCGGTGATATCAAATGAAAGAAACTGCCCAAACACCACAAAGTTGGTGGTAGTCAGATCGAAACGGAAAATATTTAACACCGGAGCCAACAAAAACAACGCAAAGAACGCCACTCGGGTAAACAAACGAGCTTCCTGCAGCCGGCGAGATTGCTGTAATTTATCTTTCATATTCACTCCTGCATCTATCATCCCAATCTACGCCCCGATCAAGCAGCGCAATGTAAAAAGCCGGAGAGATCTCAGATGCTGAGTTCCTGCTCCGGCTTTGCTTCCTTAAGATGCTTTATGCACCTTTATTTTTACTGCTTTTTACTTTTTAAGTACTTATAACCTTACATGCCTGTCTCGCTGTTATGACTCTTGCAAGCGGGCTTGTGCTTCGACCACCGGATCTTCACCTTTGATGAAGAAGCTCCAGAAGTAAGCAACCAAACCCCCCATGAAGAACACACCAGCAATCAGACGCAACCAGTAGAACAATGCAAGCTTGTCTTGGGTCGCCATGAAGTTAAGCGCTTCGCCACTCTCTGGCAGACGTTGAATCCATACTTGCAAGATACCCGCACCTGTTAAGAACAGAGTGATGAATACCATAGATACTGTCATCAACCAGAAGCCCCACATTTCAACGACCTGAGCCTTGTTACAGTTGCCGTTCGGACGGCCACGCATCGCAGGCATTGCGTATGAAATGATGGTAATCACGATCATTGCATATGCGCCGTAGAAAGCCATGTGACCATGCGCTGCAGTAATCTGAGAACCGTGAGTGAAGTAGTTCACTGGTGCTAATGTGTGTAAGAAGCCCCATACGCCAGCACCCAGGAATGCCATTACTGCACAACCCAACGCCCATAGAGTTGCTGCACGGTTAGGGTGTTCACGGCGACGACGGTTTACCATGTTGAAGGCAAACAGAGTCATCATGAAGAACGGGATTGGCTCAAGTGCAGAGAACACAGAACCTAACCATAACCAGTACTCAGGAGGCCCAATCCAGAAGAAGTGGTGACCCGTACCGATGATGCCAGTGATAAGCGCCATTGCGATGATCACATACAACCACTTCTCGATCACTTCACGGTCAACACCAGTCACTTTAATCAGTACATAAGCCAGGATAGATGCCATGATCAATTCCCAAACGCCTTCCACCCATAGGTGAACTACGAACCACCAGAAGAACTTATCTAATGCTAGGTTTTCCGGGTTGTAGAAAGAGAACAAGAACAACAGTGCCAAGCCCAACAAACCGGTAATCAAAACAATGTTAATTACAGTCTTACAGCCTTTCAGCACAGTCATACCGATGTTGTACAAGAAGCCCAGTGCAACAATCACAATACCGACTTTAGTAATAGTGGGTTGCTCCAGGAACTCACGCCCCATGGTTGGTAACAGATCGTTTCCGGTCATCTCTGCCAAAGTGGCATAAGGCACCAACAAATAACCCAGGATAGTTAGCGTACCTGCTACCGCAAAGATCCAGAATAAAGCAATCGCCAGTTTAGGACTGTGAAGCTCTGTTTCCGCCTCTTCCGGGATCAGGTAATAAGCCGCGCCCATGAAGCCAAACAGCAGCCAGACAATCAGCAAGTTAGTATGCACCATACGTGCAACGTTAAAAGGAATTTCCGGGAACAGGAAATCTCCAATAACGTACTGCGTACCGAGGATTAAGCCGAATAGAATCTGCCCTGCGAACAAGATGAGAGCAAAGATAAAATACGGTTTAGATACAGCTTGAGACTCATATTTCATAGCGCTCTCCTTATCCTTCAATATTAGGTGGCCAGTCGTTGGTATTGATCTTGGCGGTGTACTCCAAGAACGCTGCCAATGCATCCAGCTCTTCATCAGTCAGATTAAACTGAGGCATCGCGCGACGACCTTCCACATTCAGAGGTTGTGCATTCATCCATGACTTAAAGAAAATGTTAAAACTTCCTTCACCGCCACGGCGATAAAACACATTGCCAAGTTCAGGTGCGAAGTAAGCCCCTTCACCAAGTAAGGAATGACAGCCAACACAGTTGTTGTCCTCCCAAAGCTTCTTACCGTGGGCAACCTGTTCGGTCAGGTTTTCACGGTTATCCCGCTCTGGCAATTGCCGCACGGTATCCATCGTTAGACCAAGAAATAAGAGGATGAAGAATACACTTCCACCTAAATACATATTCCTGGCCATGCTTTTGGTAAAGCGTTCAGCCATGGTTTTTCTCCTCGACTAGTTATTTGTTGTAGGGTCTAAGATACGCCGTAGGATTTTTTGGTTACTGACTCAGATCAACAAAGTTGAGTAATTTAGTCGGGTTTTTGAACTTTGATTAAAAGATTGGTTTTAAAGGGATTTTCA
>JBFHTA010000363.1:0-3484 GCA_041590855.1 Pseudomonadales bacterium | reverse complement strand
AGTGGATTAACCGCTAATACACTTACAGTTGACTAATACACCGGCAGCTGAACACCCTCGAATAAGGCATCTACCTCGCCTTTGGTCGCACAAGCAATCGCTGCATCAATACGCTCCCGTGTCAGGTGTGGAGCGAAAGATTCAATGAAGTCATACATGTAGCCACGAATATAGGTGCCTCTACGGAAACCAATCTTGGTCACACTCGGCTTAAATAAGTGGCTGGCGTCCAACGCCACCAAGTCAGAATCCACCTGGGGATCAACCGCCATATGCGCAACGATTCCAACCCCCAATCCCAAACGAACATAGGTTTTGATCACATCGGCGTCGGCTGCAGTGAAAACGACCTTAGGTTTCAGGTTTTCACTTTCAAAGGCTTCATCAAGTTTGGAGCGTCCGGTAAATCCGAATACGTAAGTCACGATCGGAAACTCAGCTACGTCTTTTAACGTCAGCTCTTTCACTTTGGTTAACGGATGATCTTTCGGCACCACGATGGAACGATTCCAACGGTAGCATGGCATCATAATAAGATCATTGAATAGAGAAAGAGCCTCGGTGGCAATGGCAAAATCAACGGTGCCGTCGGCGGCCATTTCCGAGATTTGCATGGGGGTTCCCTGATGCATATGCAAGGATACATCCGGGAAACGCTGCATGAAGTCGCTGATCACAGGTGGCAATGCGTAGCGCGCCTGTGTATGCGTGGTACCAATCGCCAAGCTGCCCTTCCGTTCATCACTGAATTCCAGTGCAACCTGCTTAATGCTTTCTACTTTTCGGAGCACTTCACCAGCCAGCTTGATCACTTCTTCCCCAGCCGGGGTAATGTGCGTGAGGTGTTTACCACTGCGCGAAAATATTTCTACGCCCAGTTCATCCTCAAGTAATCGAATTTGTTTGCTGATACCTGGTTGAGAGGTGTACAGGCTTTGAGCAGTCGCAGAGACGTTAAGATCGTGGTGCGCAACTTCCCAGATATAGCGCAACTGCTGTAACTTCATAAACCCTCCAGGTTTTCCTTGTTAACGTGTGACACATGAGATGAAAGATTACGACAGGAAATCAGACCTCAGTAACCTAGCCTAGTTCAATTAATTATAAAAATATAAGTAAATATTCTTTTTCAGAATAGATAGAAAGCTATAAATTTACCAGCCAGTTTCGAATTATTATTGGTTATACATAGTAGACCATTTGAATGGACATACTTCTTTATATTCTTGCAGGCGCCGCCGTTGGACTTGCCGTGGGTATTACCGGCGTGGGTGGCGGCTCGCTAATGACGCCTTTGTTGCTTTTGTTCGGCTTCCCGCCACACGTGGCTGTAGGTACCGATCTTATGTACGCCTCTATCACAAAAGCAGGCGGCGCAATTGCACACCATAAACAAAAGACCATCCGCTGGCGTTTAATGGGGCTTATGGCCGCAGGCAGCCTACCTGCGGCTGGCGTAACTGTGTTTCTGTTACATAATTACTTCGGTGACCCGGAAAGTTACAATCACCTACTGACCACCAGTTTGGGCTTCATGCTGATTCTGACGTCTGGCGTAATTCTGTTCAAGAGCCGACTTCGTCAAAACATCGCTCAGGAAATTGTTTCCAAACAAGACCTGGCCACCACCCGAAAACAAGATTTACTGACCTTCTTTATGGGCGTATCCCTAGGGGTCTTGGTTACCTTATCCTCCGTCGGTGCAGGTGCGATTGCTGCAGCCGTGCTGATGATCCTCTATCCGAAATTAGCCTCCGTAAAAATCGTTGGCACTGATCTGGCTCATGCCGTTCCTTTAACCTTGATTGCCGGATTAGGGCATATGTTTTTAGGTAATGTGGATTTTCTGCTGTTGGGCAGTTTATTGATCGGCTCTCTGCCTGCCATTACCATTGGCACCAAACTTGGCGCAAACATCCCGGATAAAGTATTACACCCGGTGCTTGCCTCGGTACTGATGCTGATCGGAGCCAAATACGCATTTTTCTAAAACTCAGCTGGTCAAAGTTATCACTCAATGACCAGCCGAGCGTTCCTACTAAACATCAGTAAATCTACAATCCTTGCATCAATAAATCTGCAATCCTTGTGGTTTAGTATTCACACACACTTGGTTTGAGTTCATAATGTTCGACCTACAGGATTTACGCCGCGTAGCGCAATCTCATAAACCGAATTAGCCATTATGCGCTCGAAGGACTTCAGGAAATAAAAATGACAGAGCAGTTAGAAAACGTAAACGTGGAATCTTCAGAACTTTTAATTACACCGCACGGTTTGAAAAAAGACGTGCCTATTTCAGAAGCTGCTGCCAAAGCAGTCGCTGAAGGTCGCCACACAATTGAGAACATTCTGGATCGCAAAGACCACCGTTTATTTTTAGTGTTGGGTCCTTGTTCTATCCACGACGTAAAAGCAGCAAAAGAATATGCCGAGCGTCTTAAAAAGCTATCCGAAGAAGTCAAAGACACCCTGTACTTGGTAATGCGTGTTTACTTTGAAAAGCCTCGTACCACCGTTGGCTGGAAAGGTCTAATTAACGACCCACACCTGGATGACTCATTCAAAATTGACGAAGGTCTGCACATTGGCCGCCAGTTACTATGTGACTTGGCAGACATGGGGCTTCCGTTAGCAACTGAAGCACTTGATCCTATTTCACCACAGTATCTTCAGGATCTGATCTCTTGGTCTGCGATCGGTGCACGTACTACCGAATCACAAACACACCGCGAAATGTCCAGTGGCCTATCAATGCCGGTTGGCTTCAAAAACGGAACCGATGGCGGTTTGGAAGTAGCCATTAACGCATTGCAGTCAGTTGCACACCCTCATTCGTTCTTGGGCATTAACCAGACAGGTCAGGTTTCTATCGTTCGTACCAAAGGCAACAAATACGGGCACGTTGTACTTCGTGGCGGTAACGGTAAGCCAAACTACGATTCAGTAAGCGTTGCGCAATCTGAACAAGCACTGGAAAAAGCCGGCGTTACTCAAAACATCATGGTGGACTGCAGCCACGCCAACTCCAATAAACAACCAGAGCTTCAACCACTGGTTATGGAAAACGTTGCGAACCAGATTCTTGAAGGCAACAAATCCATCGTTGGTTTGATGATCGAAAGCCACCTGAACTGGGGTGCCCAAAAAATCTCCGACAACATGGAATACGGTGTATCCATCACCGACGCCTGTATCGATTGGGAAACTACTGAGAAATCAGTACGCGATATGGCTGAAAAGCTGAAAGACGTGTTACCAGCGCGTAATAGTTAATCCCACTTTCAAGTCATTCATCGCCCTTAGTTAATACCTAAGGGCATTTTTTTGCCTAATAAAAATGAAAATTCTAACTAAAACAAATACTTTCAAGGCACTTCCTGCCTTATTACTGTTCCTTTCTTCTTTGCTTCATGCCTCTCCTAAATATTCAGTTGGAGAAATGTTTTCGATCATTCACTATCAAGATAAAGAAGGGACTTTT
>JBFHTA010000362.1:0-3502 GCA_041590855.1 Pseudomonadales bacterium | reverse complement strand
ACCGGCCGAACTCAGACAATACCTGAATTAAGCACTTCACAGGGGGTATGGATCTACTGACCCATACCATCCTGACATAAAAACGGGAACGCCCTTCCGGAATGAAGATGCGTTCCCGTTTTTTATTACTTTGGTCAGATTACTTGGGATAGCTGAGCCGTTAAGACGCCGAACCACCCTTCATTTGAGATTGAATGTAATTCTGAATACCAATCTTATCGATCAATCCAAGATGCTGTTCAAGCCAGTAGATGTGATCCATTTCTGTGTCGTCCAGCAAGGTTTCAAGGATTTCACGAGTGATGTAATCACGTTCTTGTTCACACACTGCAATGATGCTACGCAAGCTGTTCATTACTGTCATCTCGGCTTCGAGGTCGTTTTCCAACATCTCTTTAACGTTGGAACCTACCTTGATGGGTTCGCGGGAGGCCGTGTCTGGCGTACCTTCCAAAAACAAGATGCGTTCAATCAGCTTCTGAGAATGTTCTAACTCTTCTTCGTACTCATGCGCCAATTTCTCATGCAATTTATGCAAACCCCAGTCTTCATACATTTTGGAGTGTGCAAGGTACTGATCCATAGACGTCAGTTCCAGCGTCAGCTGCTTATTTAGAAGATCGATGATCTTTTGATTGCCTTTCATATTAGTCCTCCATCATCGATTCTAGGTAGTTTTGAACGCCGGCGTTATCGATCAAGAATTGTTGTGTTTCGATCCAGTCTACGTGTTCTTCTTCGTATTCAAGAATCTCTTCCAGAATTTCACGGCTTACGTAATCGCTCTCTTTTTCGCAGAGTTCAATCGCATCCCGTAACGCATCCAATTGCGCCATCTGCAGGTCCAAATCACACTGCAACATTTCTTGTGTGTTTTCGCCAATGCGGAGCTTGTCCAGTTTTTGAAGATTCGGTAGGCCTTCAAGGAACAGAATACGCTCGATCAGTTTATCGGCTTGCTTCATGTCCTTAATGGATTTTTTATACTCTTTCTCGTTAAGTTCTTCTAACCCCCAATTTTTGAAGATTCTTGCATGAAGAAAATACTGGTTAATTGAAGTCAGCTCGAAGGTCAAAATTCCATTTAACGTACTGAGTATATTGGCCTTGGTTTTCATCAGATCATTCCTATGACAGAAAATTTTGTCGGTTATTGGCCCTTAGCCTAGATGATCTGAAATAAATCGCAAGACCTTTTTAACATAACAGGAGTTTTAATATATTCCTTTAAAATAAAGGACTTAGAATAAAAAAATAACGTATTACGATTCTCAAATGAGAAGATCAGGCACTCAAAAATCACTCGCATTTAGACTAAAAAGTTTGGTGGTTTTCTAACCTCTTTTCGGGCCAATAATCCCTTGAAATCAGAAAACGGCCATCACATTTCATTGGCTTTGCGATATTGCCCCTGATAATCAAAGAGCCGTTCTTTTACTCGCCAAAACTTCCCCTGCTTGCGAGCAACCACAAAGTCCGGTGCGGTGAAATGCTGTTGAAATTGAAATGCATCTTTTGCCGAAGAAAACTCTTTTGGTTCCGTTCCTTGTTTGAAACGTGTACCAAACAAACGGTTAAACACCGCCCGCTGTGAAGAGTTATCAAAGTTAAAAGACTCTCTAAGTTCTACCCCTTGCTCATCGTGGTAAATCACTTTCAGCCGATGACCGTCGATTTCCATAGAGAGCCCAGCACAACGGATAACTTTGGCGTCTTTCAAACGCAGCGCATTCTTTAATTGGTCATCCGGATCAACCATAGGCTGCTGACACTGGGTGCAAACCCGGGCCGCTATGTCGTTTTCCGCGCCACAGGCATTACATTCTTTAAACTTGAATCGGTAGTCGCAGGTTATGTGTTCGCCAGATTCGTTTTCTACCATGCCCCAACACCGTCGGCCATAGTGCTCTATCAGATGCCCGTCTTCGTCCACTTTCCCCCAAAAGGTATTGGCAAAGTCGAACTTGGGACATGGCACCATCACGGGAACAGAATCAGACTCTGGCTTCGGCTGCCCTACTTCGGGGTGGTATAAATCCACACTGTTTCCTGCGTAATCAATCACCAAGCAATGATCTTTACCTTCCGCCAATCTTAGACCTCGCCCAACGATCTGCTGGTATAAGCTCACCGATTGGGTCGGTCTTAATATCGCAATAAAATCCACATGTGGTGCATCAAAGCCAGTAGTCAGTACCGAGACATTCACCAGATAGGTTAACTGTTTGGTTTTGAAGCACTCGATCAGCTGATCCCGCTCTGAGCTATGCGTCTCTCCTACCACCAAACCGGTTTCCCCTTCCGGCAGGTAACCAAGAATTTCTTTGGCATGCTCCACCGTCGCAGCAAAGATCATCACGCCCTGATACTCTTTGGCCTGTGTAATCGCCTTGATTTGCTCGCAAATGCCTTGAGTCACTCTAGGGTAACCCTTCAATAACTCATTCACTTCTGAGGCGCCGTAGTCGCCTCTGGAGTTCGCGGTCAAACTCGAAAAGTCATAATGCTCGATGGTCGCATCCACCATCCTAGGGGGCGTCAGGTAGTTGCGCTTAATCATGTAGCTCAGCGGCAATTCATAAATGCACTTGGTGAACGGACGAGCCTCTTCCGATCGGGAAAACCCGTAATGATGGTATTGATAAATCCAGCCAATCCCCATCCGATATGGCGTAGCCGTCAAACCAAGCACCTTTAACCCCGGATTATAGGCTTTTAACTGACGAATCAGCTGCAGATACTGGCTCTCAGAGGTTCGGACCGCTTGAGCTGTTTCATCATTTCCTGTTTCAACACTTTCTGCTTGATTGATAGCGTCGACATTGCCAGATACCCTGTGACACTCATCGATAATTACCAATGAGTAGTGTTCAGAAAAATCATCAAGGTTCCTGGCGACAGACTGAATACTGGCGAACGTCACCTGATGCTCAACATTCTTTTGATTCAGACCTGCTGAATAAATACCGGCGGTAAGCCCATAACTTTGGTACTTGGCATGGTTTTGTTCGACCAGTTCTTTTACGTGCGCCAATACCAGAATCTTACGCTTTGCCAATCTGGCCAATTCTGCAATGACCACACTTTTTCCTGCCCCTGTAGGCAACACAATCACCGCAGAATCGTCTGTCTTTCTGAAATGATTTAGGGTCGCATTGACCGCCTCTTGCTGGTAATCCCTGAGCTGAAAGGTCATATATACGACTCACTTAGTCGGATGTCTTGTTGAGGCTTTCACCGGATGTAGGAGCCCCAATGATCAGTGCATCGCTTTCTGGCGTCCATACTGGAGACTTTTTCATAATCTCCCTAAACAGCAAAGAAGCTTTAAACTCAGCCAACCATTTGATGGTATTTGGATAGCAGGAATCCTCAAACCACACCAGATCCACATGCGCAAATTGACGTATGAAAGGCGCAATAGCTGCATCTAAAAATCCGAAGTCGCTTCCCGACAGATAACAGCCTTTCGATAACCGTCTTTCCAGCTCAAGCAGGAATT
>JBFHTA010000361.1:0-3503 GCA_041590855.1 Pseudomonadales bacterium | reverse complement strand
TATCTCTGGCTTGGCGGACTTGTCGGACGACGACTATCAACAACTGCAACCGATTCAATGGCCGGTACTCAGTGCCGACTCGGCAGGCACCCAGCGGTTGTTTGCTGAGGGGGGCTATTTCACCGTGACCCGTAAGGCGCGCTTTGTCTCTGTTCAACAACGTGCCCCTCAGAATGCACCATCTACAGAATGGCCGTTGGTGTTAAATACCGGAAGACTCCGGGATCAATGGCACACCATGACCCGCACCGGATTGTCGGCGCGGTTGAATCAACACAAGCCGGAACCTTTTGTGGAAATCTCTCCGGCGGATGCCTTGGCAAACAAGGTCAAGCAAGGCCAACTCGCCTTAATTGAAAGCCAATGGGGCAAGATGCTGGCGCGCGTAGAAGTGACCGAACGCATCGCGCAGGGCGACCTCTTTGTGCCTATGCATTGGACCGATCAATTCAGCAGCCACAGCCGCATGGGCGGGGTGGTTAACCCTGTGGTTGACCCAGTCTCCTTCCAACCGGAAAGCAAGCACACCCCGGTGCGTATTTCTCCGTTCAAAGCCTCTTGGCACGGCTTTATACTCTCGCGTCACCCTCTGGTGCTGGATGGCATCGACTACGTGGTGCTGGCCAAAGGCAATGGCTACTTCCGTTATGAATTGGCAGGTCAGCGTGAAGTTAAACACTGGCAGGGCCACCTGGCGCACCAGCTGAAACCTTACTCCGGCGAATTGGACTGGCAAACCTACCAGGACAGCAGTCGTAAAGTCTTCCGTACCGCCTGTTTCCACAACAGCGAATTACAAACCGTGCTGGTGGTCGGGCCGGACAGCGAATTGCCAGAACGGCAATGGATCGGCTCCCTGTTTGACCCTGCTCGTGACACCGAACTGGCAGCCGACGAACGCATGGCTCTGCTCACCGGTAAACCACCACTCGGCACACCGGACGTCGGCAAGATCGTCTGCGCCTGCTTTAACGTCGGCGCCAAAACCATCGAAAATGCCATCAAAGACGGCAAACTCACCACCCCCCAAGAAGTGGGTAAATGCTGTAAAGCCGGTACTAACTGCGGCTCCTGTGTTCCTGAAATCAAAGAGATTATTAGTGCAGTGAATAGCTGATAGCTCTTATGTGAAATGCTCTGAAACCTTGCTTAGTGTGCGGCCCTACGGGGCCGTTTTTTTGTGTTGGAAAAAGTATGGTGGTTTGGTAGTGTTGTTGGGTTAAAGAGATGAATTTCGGCACATTTGGTTTTTGTAAATAAGGTAATTGTTGTTGATGAGTTGCTACATTCTTATGCCCATCGACTTTAAACAAGGAGAAAGTATGCTCATATATGTGAATCAGTTTACTTTGGTGGATATTCAAAATGAAGAAGTCATCTTTCGAACCATTGCAGGGTGGTTGAAACAAGTAACTAAAAAGCACTTTACAGTTGATGAACTACGATCAAGTTCCAATTATCCAATTGATAAAGCTAGAGTTAGAACCTTCTCAGCATTGGACTATGAACCAGAGCTATATTCAGTACTCTTAAGCCATCCTGATAGAGAAAACCCTGGACGACAATGGATTACAGAGATAGGGATTAAGAAAGAGAAGGGAAGGTATACTCTATCTTTATTGCTGGAAGTTAGTGATGTAAGCACTCAGGTTCGTAGAATTCCATCTACAACTCGTCCTGGATTAATACGGTTTCTGATACAGAATGCAAAGCTATCCAGCGACACTGTCGGTTTAAGAGTTAAGAAATTTCAAAACTCTATCAATGATTTTAAATCATTGAGCTATGAAATTGAGCGTCCAGATAGAAACTATCCAATAGTGCTAGTAAGCAACCGCCCTGATGATGGTAAAGCGTATGTAAATCCAAACAAACTGCAAGAACAGCTAGTAGGTCTTGCTCAAGTTGTATACTCGCATGAAGAAATAAATTCATGGGATATGGAAGACTGTTTAACCCGTCGTTATTCTGCTTGGGATGGTGCTATAAATATTATATTTCCGTCATTTGGACGTGGGTTTAGTAGAACTCGCCTTCTTCTATCAGATATGCTTGAAACTATGCGAGAGGAAGACATAAATATCACGCATGAAATTCTATCGATCATTACACACACTACAAACGGGTTTAAGAAGCGTCACCATTTTAGCCCAACAGATGTTCGGGCCAAGCGTCAAAAAGATCTAAGGATGCGCCTTAAATCTGAATTTGATGAAATGGCTGCTGATGGCGAGTTCCAATCTCTTGCAGATCAGGCTTTTCAACAGTTGGACGAACAGGATGAATTGTTCGAGAAAGAAAGAGAGGAAAATAGGAAAACGTTGGATAGTCTCGAGACTCAAGTTATTGAGCAAGATGATGAAATTAGTGATTTAAAATCACAACTCAGAGTATTACAAATGAGATGCGACGATTTTACGAAGACGAAACCAACTGTTGGTGCTTCATTGCTGGTTTCTGGGGACGAGCTTGATAAATATGAAGGCGAGATCCGTGACGTGATAATTGATTCGCTCTCGAAACAGCTGGAAGCAGCCAAAGAATTTAGTAGGCGGTTCGATATACTCACGGATGTTGTGATGCACAATCAGCCAGACGGAAAACTAGCGGATTTTATTACTGAGTTAGATTTAATCTTTCAAAACTATGATGGGATCACTCCGAAAATCCAATCATCATTAAAAGCCATGGGGTTGGAGATTGAAGAGGATAAAAATCATAATAAATTGAAGTTTGTTGATGATTCTAGATACAAAATGACCTTCTCAAAGTCACCGAGTGATAAAAGAAGAGTTGGGAAGAATATTGTTCAACAGGCTAGACAAGAGCTTTTCTAGAGGATGCAACAAGCGACTGTATTTCGTTTCGGCTTCCATCCCAATTGATTTTTATAATTGCTTCTCCCATTGAATAATAAGAATCCTAATCTACCCAAACGGCCTTAAGTGGCCGTTTTTTGTGCCTGAAATTCATGAATTGGTTTGAGCTTATATTTTGTATTCCAGAAAAACTGAGACCTCTCTGGAAATCTATAGATAGAGACATCGTGACCTAATGAGTTGCTAGCTACCATCTGGAGCGTAGTTTTCAGAAGCGGGATTGCTTCTTGGAAAATCCTTGAACATATAAAAGGAGAATATATGCAAGCGACTCATATAGATGCTGAGAGACGATATGAAGAATTTCGAAAAGTCGCCATGGATTCTGTAAAAAGGAATTTACCTTACACGGATAAAAACCGCATATCTTTAAATCGAATCGACTCTAATGCGTTGTCTCAGGCAGGCTGCTGGTCTAATGATCCAAACAGAAAGGTCGACTGGCCATGGGTATCGGGATATGCAGATTACAGTAGAATTCGTCCTAAGAGATTTGAACTTGCTTTGTGGTACGACTCGACTTTATGTAGTCTAAGTTTGGGGAGGACCAGTTATCATGGCTCTAGATTAAGGTTAGATTTTTTAGAATCTAGACCCACTGATTGTCCTTTAAAGGGACGGGTA
>JBFHTA010000360.1:0-3512 GCA_041590855.1 Pseudomonadales bacterium | reverse complement strand
GGTGGAGTTTCTGCTGACGGGTAATCAGGTGTATTTCATGGAAATGAACACCCGGGTTCAGGTGGAACACACCATTACCGAACAAATCACCGGTGTGGACATTGTGCGGGAGCAAATTCAGGTGGCGTCCGGCAAGCCGCTCAGTTACCGCCAGGAAGACATCAGTTATCGCGGTTATGCCCTGCAATTCCGGATTAATGCTGAAGATCCTAAAAACGATTTTTTACCCAGCTTTGGTCGCGTCAGTCATTACTATGCGCCTGGCGGGCCAGGGGTACGCGTGGACACCGCCATCTACACCGGCTATGAAATTCCACCCTACTACGATTCCATGTGTTTGAAGCTGGTGGTGTGGGCGTTGCGTTGGGACGAGGTGATTGCAAGAGGCCAACGCGCGCTCGACGACATGCGCTTGCATGGCATCAAAACTACCGCCAATTACTACAAAGAGATTCTCGGTCATGCGGATTTCCAAGGGGCGGAATTCAACACCAGTTTTGTGCCGGAACATCCGGAATTGTTGAAGTATTCCGAGAAAACGCACCCCAGCGAGATTGCTTTGGCCATTGCCACTGCGGTCGCGGCGCATGCGGGTTGGTAAGGGTTTAACGTTTGTCATCCATTTTCAGGTTAACCAAGTTATAGAATTTGAAGGAAACTCCCATGACTGACACTCTGGTCAATGAACGTAAAAAAATTGAAATTACTGACGTAATCCTGCGTGATGCCCATCAATCCCTGATTGCGACTCGTATGCGCACCGAGGATATGTTGCCTATCTGCCCCAAATTAGATGAAGTGGGCTACTGGTCGCTGGAAGTGTGGGGCGGTGCTACCTTTGACGCCTGCGTGCGTTTCTTGAAGGAAGATCCGTGGGAACGTCTGCGCCAGTTGCGAGCCGCGCTTCCTAACACTCGTTTGCAAATGTTATTGCGTGGCCAGAACTTGTTGGGTTATCGCCATTACGCCGATGACGTAGTAGAAGCCTTTGTTCAGAAAGCAGCGGACAACGGCATGGACGTGTTCCGGGTATTCGATGCGCTGAATGACGTGCGTAATCTCGAAACCGCAATGAAGGCGGTGAAAAAGGCGGGCAAGCACGCGCAAGGCACGCTCTGCTATACCACCAGTCCGGTGCATTCGCCTGAGTCTTTTGTGAAGCAAGCGAAAGCCCTGAAAGACATGGGCGCGGACTCCATCGCCATTAAAGACATGGCGGGCTTGTTAACGCCGTACGCCACCTTTGATTTGGTGAAAGCGTTGAAATCGGAGCTGGATGTTCCTGTGGTATTGCACAGCCATTCCACAGCCGGTTTGGCGGCGTTGTGTCAGTTGAAAGCCATTGAGGCAGGGGTAGATCGTATCGATACCGCCATCTCCTCTTTTGCAAACGGCACCAGCCATCCGTCCACCGAGTCTCAGGTGGCGGCGCTTAAAGACACCCCGTACGACACAGGGTTGGATTTGACCTTGTTGGGCGAGATTGCCGATTACTTCCGCGAGGTGCGCAAGAAATACCATCAGTTCGAAAGCGAGTTCACTCACGAAGACGTGTCTGTTCAGATCAATCAGGTGCCGGGCGGCATGATGTCGAATCTGGCCAACCAATTGAAAGAACAACATGCGTTGGATCGCATTCGTGAAGTGTTTGATGAGATTCCGCGTGTACGTAAAGACTTAGGCTATCCGCCGTTAGTGACGCCAACGTCGCAAATTGTCGGTACCCAGGCTGTGTATAACGTGCTCAGCGGTGATCGTTACAAAACCATCACCAACGAAGTGAAGCGTTATCTGCAAGGCGGTTACGGTCAGGCGCCCGCGCCGGTAGATGCTGAGTTACAGAAGCGGGCCATTGGCAATGAAACCCTGATCGAAGGGCGTCCTGCCGATTTATTAACGCCGGAAATGGCCAAGCTGAAACAAGAAATCGGTTCATTGGCTGAATCGGACGAAGATGTGTTGACCTATGCGATGTTCCCGGATTTGGGCAAGGAATTTCTGGAACAGCGCAAGGCCGGAACCTTGCAGCCGGAGGCCTTGATCCCGCAAGGCACAGATCCGCATCCACAGTCACAAGACGGCACGCCCACCGAGTTTAAAATCGATGTGCACGGCGAAACTTATGAAGTGGCCATTACCGGTGTGGGGGATGCGGAAAGCGGTAAACGCAAGATTTACTTATCGTTGGATGGTATGCCAGAAGTGACGGTGTTCGAGCCGCTGAATTCTTATCAGAGTGAAGGCGGTAGCGGTCGTCGTAAAGCAACCGATCCGGGGCACGTTACCGCAGCCATGCCGGGTAACGTGGTGGATGTGTTGGTTAAAGAAGGCGACCAGGTGAATGCCGGTCAAGGCATTCTGGTGACCGAAGCGATGAAGATGGAGAACGAAATCCAGGCCAATATTGCAGGAACCGTCGCCCATGTGTATGTGAAAAAAGGAGACAGAGTCACCCCTGGTGAGATTCTGGTGGAAATCGTAGCGGAGTCTTAATCTATGCCCGACATTGTAGTGATGTTCTTTGTGCTCGGGTTGGTGGCTGGGCTGCTGAAGTCCGACCTGAGCATTCCCAAAGCCGCGTATGAAACGCTGAGCTTGTTATTGATGTTAACCATTGGTCTGAAGGGCGGGATGGCCCTTCACGACTCATTAGAATGGCGTTTGGCGCTGGAGTTATTGGTGGTTGCCCTGCTGGGGGCTGTGATTCCATTGATTGTGATGCCGATCTTGCTGAAACTGGCGAAGTTGGATTCAGCCAATGCCGCCAGCTTATCGGCGCACTACGGCTCGGTCAGTGCCGGTACCTTTGCGGTAGCGCTGGCCTATGTCGATACGCTGGATTTGCCGCTCGATCCTGAAGTGACCCTGTATCTGGTGATGCTGGAGCTACCGGCAATTCTGGTGGCGCTGACCTTGTATCGTAAGTGGGGCAACGACAAACCGGACTCCGGTGTGGTGCAGAGCGAGTTTTGGCGCGAAACCTTTACCAACCGAGGGGTGGTGTTGCTGACAGGGGGCGTCATTATCGGCTTCATGTACGGCCCGATTGAAGGTGCTGCTGTAACTGAACTTTTCACCAGCGCGTTTAAAGCCGTATTGGCCCTATTCCTGTTAGAAATGGGATTAACCGCAGCGGATACACTGACGCCGATTCCGTGGAAAAAGTGGCGTCTGCTGTTGTTTGCGCTGTTGGCACCTTTGAGCTTGTCTTTCCTGGGCTTAACCGCAGGATTGGCGATGGGCTTGAAAGAAGGCAGTGTGGTGGTGTTGGCAACGTTAACGGCCAGCGCGTCTTATATTGCTGCACCGGCTGCCATTCGAACGGCGATTCCCAAAGCTGACATTGGCTTGGCGATGTTGATGTCTCTGGGCATTACCTTCCCGTTCAACGCCATTGTGGGGATACCGCTGTATCATCATATGGTGTCGATGTTCTAACCGCACTTTGACAGCGCAGAACCTACCTGTTTTACCCCCGGCCATGTTCGATAAATTATGAGCATGGCCTTTTT
>JBFHTA010000359.1:0-3515 GCA_041590855.1 Pseudomonadales bacterium | reverse complement strand
GGGTCCGGCGAGAGCGTATTATCATCAGAATTTATTTCAGTATTAGAGGTTTTAACAAACTTTAATGGCGTGAATACTTTCGGTGCCTTAGCCTCCTGAGCTGGATTCTGTGTCGACATGGTTTGAGTGGTCGCCAATTCTATAGGCTGCACCTGCCTGCCTTTTTTGAAGTCTTCAAGCGCTGCTTTCTGGTCGGCAAGCTTTTTATGAGCCAGTGACAGCTCTGACTCCAGGCGCCTCGATGACGCTTTCAGGTCTGTGGTGTTCTTCTGTTGATTGTTAATGTCAAGGGTCAGTGCTTTGATACTGTCGAAGATGTTTTCTTTGTTTATACGGTAATCCTGTAATTCATCCTGGATGAAGCCAATCTGCTTGTTTAGTCGCGCCAGTTCCTTATCGTTAACTCCGCGATCGGTTTTATATTTCTCCAGACCTGTTTGGAGGGTGGAGATATGTCCGGTCACAGCTACAAAATCGGACTTCAGTTCTTTTTCAAGCCCCGAGATTAATTCACGGGTCTGCAACTGATCGTTACTCAGGTCGTTGCGGAACACACTCAACTTACCGCTCAGGTCTTTCCATGAGGTCTGGCTCTTTTCCAGGGCGGCATCCTGCATGCTTATCTGATGACGTACTTGCTCCTGTTGCTGTATCACGCCTTGAAGATCGGCTTTCGATAACGCTGCACTTTGTTGCTTGAGCTGAAGCGCTTTCAACGCTGCCACTTGCTCGGCAAGGGTAGCCTGGTTGCCCTGTGATGCTTGCAGGGATTGATTGATCGCCAGGAGCTGTTTGAGCATCGCTGCTATTTCCAGATCCAGTCGCTTACGCTCGTTCTCGGTACTGCTGATACTCTTATGCTGATTGTTCAGCTGAGTGTTCACATGATTTCGCAGTTCGGTCAGTTCCTGGTTCAGAGTATCCCGGGCGGCCTGTGATGCCTGGACGGTTTTAGTCAGCACATCAACCTGCTTATTGGCGACATCCAGCTGCGAAGTGACTGCGTTCCGGTCGCTCTCCAGACGGATGGATTGATCGCGCAGCGCGACCAGTTCTTTTTTTAACGTATCAAGATCAGCTGAAAGAGTTTGCTGGTAATCTTCAAAGGTATTTTGTCTGTCGATCAAATGACGTACCCTCTTCTGCATTTCCTTATTATGCTGTTCAGCCATGGTTCCCTGAACAGTCTTCGCTTGCTCATGTTCTAGTTTTGGTGCCTTGCCTTTCTCATCAATAGTGGCTGTTTTCGGGTCCGGATTAGTAAGATGAGACTGTTCTTTAGGTACAACACTTACGAATCGGGAATTTACCCAACCCCTGTGTTTTCCAGTCTGTACCCTTAGCCAATCCCCTTTCTGTTCATCGATTTCAAGAAATGAGTGAGGCGAAAGCGTATCAATGACCGAACTTTTCTGATCGGGACCAGCTCTCAAATTTAAAGAGCTTACAGTCAGGCCAGCAGAAGGCAATGACTTAAGCAAGGGGGTGTTGATCGGAGGTTTTTGTTCATGTTGTTCGACCTGGGAAATCTCTTCTGGTAATTCTTCTTTGACATACGCATGATTTAGCCAGCCTTCTTTATCCTCGTGTCGCACATGGTGCCATTCCCCTCTGGTTTCCAGAATGGTGATCTTTTTACCGATTGGCACAAGACCGATCCTCAAGCTTTGCCGATCCGGGTTAGTTCTCAGCACGACGTTGGCAGTAGTGTTCCCACGAGTTTCAAGGGATGTATCGCTTAGGTACGCAGCATGCTCAGGCCCATGAGGCTTCGCCTGCACACTACCAATAAGCCCCTTTTGGATATGTTCAAATAGCGCTTTTTCCCATACCTTCCCCTTTGAGTTCAAGGTAGAGGTGATGACAATGACGCAATTACACAGGGGTGCAACATAAATATACTGTCCACCGTAGCCCACAGCAACGAAACCATCCTCGCCTCCTGGTCTGGTGAACCACAGATAGCCATAATCTCCGTAAACGTCATGTACGCTCTTTCCATTTGGTCTGGTGGTTAACTCAACCCACTGTTTTGGGACGAGTTGACGGCCTTCGAATTTACCGCCATCAAGGTAGAGCTGACCGATCTTTACCAGGTCTCCGGCTAGCAGAAATAAATCATTCCCTCCTATATTTATGCCCTGGGGATCAGCCTCCCATGCTTTGATTGTTATACCCATGGGACCAAATAAGTTCTTTTGTGCAAAGGCACGGGTGCTCATACCCGTGGCGGAGGCGATGACTGCCGAGAGAATATGGGTATCACCTGTGCTGTATTGGTACTGACTTCCAGGATTCTCAACCAGGGGCCGGTCGAGAGCCGCCTTGACCCAGTCGCGATTTGAGGTCCAGATATTGTAAGCCTGATAACTGGTGGGTAAAAAACCAGATGACATCGTTAAAAGGTGGCGGACTGTGATGGTTTTCTTTTTGCGATCATCCTGGTTATTGATGTACGGTAAAAAATCACTGATCGGTTGATCAAGACGCATGAGACCCTTTTCAATAGCAATACCAGCGAGTATTGAAAGGACACTCTTGGAAGCGGATTTTATATTATGTGGTTTGTGCGGATTGCCTTCTCGAAAGTAACGCTCGATTATCAACGAGTTATCACGCATAACATGGAGGCTGTATACTCCTCTCATCGTGCTGATTCGTCGGACAGCCGTGTTGAGGAGATTCTGGTGCGCTTCAGACTGGATGGATGAGCTGTAGACTTTGTCCGTGAGGCAAAGAGATAGGAGCAATAGCAGAATAGTGAGAATAACGCTCACTTTATTTGGCCTGACTGGAGTCGTTATATTCACGTTGTTAATGTATATAGAAAATTGATACGGTAGTTGTGTACTGATCTTTGATTCGCTGAGCCGATTATGGCTCATTTCCTGGTTTATGTTTTTATGTCGTCTGTTCTTTATTGGTCGGATATTCAAATCGGCATCCGTTGTAAGCTAGCATGTAATTTGGATACATTGTAGTTTGGTAAGAATAATTGTAAATAGGATGTTGAAACAATGAATGAAATACCTCGATTGAAGCAACTCAAGTTATGCCTTTGCTATAGAGACTGTGACACTGATCGATGTCGGGAAGCCGAACATGTAGTTCACTTTGGGTTCATAACCAAAGTTACCGTAAGCGATAGCCAGATTGAGTTTAGGAAGAATAAAGGGCCTAATTACCTTCGTCAACACCGCATTCATTGCACATAACTTCTCGCACCACGCGACTATCACTTCTGAAATAACGATCGTCTTACCCGTTTTAAATGTTTGATTACTGATTCTTCCGATTCATACTGCCCACACCTCTGCCCGGTTGATATTCAATCAGCATCCTTTCTGTTTCCACATCATCCTGGTTCAGCGTTATTCAAACAAGTTATTTGTGGTGGCCCACATGGTTCAGGCAGCGCACAGGTTTTACTCTGACACGACGCTTTCTTAGCCAGGTATGCCATTATACTGTCGATGACCGTCTTGTCTTCGATACAGGCAATCACCTTCATCGGC
>JBFHTA010000358.1:0-3520 GCA_041590855.1 Pseudomonadales bacterium | reverse complement strand
CGATTACCTTTTGGCATGAGATCTTGAAGAGAAGAAACCAACCTCCCGGATTCATCAAACAACTCATCCGGCTTATAGCTAGTTAACCAATCCTGCAAAAGATTAAGACGTTCTTGACTGTCTGTTACCCTTGGCAGCGGAACCTGATGAGCACGCCAAAAGCCTTCAATCTTCAGACCATCCACTTCTTCAGGACATGTCCACCCTTTCGGTGAACGTAACACTATCATTGGCCATATCGCTCTGCTCGCTTTTCCTGACTCTCGTGCCGATTGCTGAATCGAATGAATATCTTGGATACACCTATCCATTGTCGCGGCCATTGCCTGATGCATTTGTTCAGGGTCATCCCCTTCAACAAAAAAGGGATGCCATCCGTAACCCACTAATAGCGTTTCTAATTCATCATGAGGAATGCGTGACAGCAATGTCGGGTTATTGATCTTATAACCATTGAGGTGAAGAATTGGGAGTACAGCCCCATCCCGGATAGGGTTCAAAAACTTACTGGAATGCCACGACGTAGCCAGCGGGCCGGTTTCTGCTTCCCCATCGCCAATAGCAACGGTAACAATAAGGTCCGGGTTATCAAATGCAGCCCCAAAGGCATGAGATAAGCTGTACCCCAACTCCCCACCCTCATGAATCGAGCCAGGTAGCTCCGGGGTACAATGACTGCCAATTCCTCCTGGAAACGAAAAGCGCTTAAATAACCGCTTCATCCCCTCAAGATCTTGTACCACATCGGGGTAGATTTCAGAATATGTCCCTTCAAGATAAACAGGTGCAATAACGCCTGGAGCCCCGTGACCAGGACCAGCTAAAAAAATAGCGTTTAAATCATATTTATTGATTAGCCTGTTCATATGTACGTACATGAAAGATAACCCAGGGCTCGCCCCCCAATGCCCGAGTAAACGGCTTTTAATGTGTTCCTTATGAAGAGGTTCTCTTAATAATGGATTTTCCTTTAAGTAAATCATTCCTGCAGCAAGATAGTTACAAGCACGCCATAAGGCATCTATGAGTTCCAGTTCGTTCTCGCTAGACGAAGCAGTCCTCGAATCCGTCTGCTCTGGATTGCTTTTATTCGCGCGGCTCATATTTCAGATCCTCTCTGTATCGACCTATCGTCGCTCGCTTTCCGTTTCTAAATTCTTGGATAACACCGTGTTTGGTGCCCTATCATCAAGCTCACCATGGGTGTAGACATCATGAAAAGTAGACACCTTCAAAAGTAGTCACCCAGTAGATAAGATTCAATCTTCGTTCATTCTTCGGATTGCCAATCTCAATTGCTTTTCGAGTTCAGCGATAACAAACAGGACAACCCCGATACCGAAGATCAGCACCCCATCAAAGAACACAATAGACTCCGTATCGAATACAGCTTGTAACGGAGGGAAATAGGTGATGGAAAACTGTGCGACAGTGATAGCGATCACAACCGACCATAAGATCTTGGTACCCCGTACGTTTTTCCAGGTTAGCGATCCACTATAAATATTGCGGATAAAAAACAGGTGGAAGATTTCCATGACCACTAAAGTGTTTAAGGCAATCGTTCGTGCTAACTCCACAGAGTAACCTTGATCAATGGCGTATTGGTAAGAGCCGAATACTCCACACAAAAACAAACCAGACACCAAAACAATGTGCCAAATCAGTTCTCCATTTAGCAGAGGTTCATTTCTGGCGCGCGGCGGACGACGCATAGTGTTCGCTTCTGTCGGCTCAAACGCCAATGCAATGCCGAGCGTTACAGCGGTAATAAGGTTAATCCATAGAATTTGGATCGGGGTAATAGGCAGCGTCAACCCCATTAACAGAGCAACCACTATGGTCATCGCCTCACCGACATTCGTTGGTAGTGTCCAACTGATGACCTTTTTTAAATTATCGTACACGGTACGCCCTTCTCGCACGGCCGCGACAATGGAAGCAAAGTTATCGTCAGTCAAAACCAGTTCTGCCGCTTCTTTGGCCGCTTCACTGCCTTTGTGCCCCATGGCGATGCCTGCGTCTGCACGTTTTAATGCAGGCGCATCATTTACACCATCCCCCGTCATAGCGACGCTCATATTGTGGGACTGTAAGGCCATGACCAGACGTAATTTATGCTCTGGGCTGGTTCGGGCAAATACATCGCACTCAAGAACAGCCTGACGAAGCGCCACATCATCCATCTCATCAAGATCAGCTCCGGTAAGAACCTTATCAGTATTCAAGAGGCCTATTTGCTTACCAATGGCAGATGCTGTTTTGGTATGATCCCCAGTAATCATTTTCACCTGGATTCCCGCTTCATGGCATTCCGAGACAGCAGTGATTGCCTCCGCTCGCGGGGGATCTATCATTCCCAACATACCGATCAGGGTTAAAGAACCCTCCAGTTCTGAACGCTCCAACACGGTATGTGTTGGCCGCACAGTTTTGATAGCAAGAGCAAGGACTCGTTGCCCCAAAGAAGCAATGGTGTCTATTTGACGCTCCCAATACGTGGTATCCAGGGGTTCTGTTGAACCATCGGCACTGCGTTGATTCATACTCATGCTCAGCACGCGTTCCGGTGCGCCCTTAACAAAAACACAGGCGTGTTGTTCGTGATCGTGGTTTAGCGTTGCCATGAAGCGATGCTTAGCATCAAAGGGTATGGCGTCTGTTCGTGGCCAATTCGACTGTTCATGACGGGTGTTAATATCCATTTTTACTGAAAAGCTCAACAAGGCACCTTCCATGGGGTCACCTTCAACAACCCAAATCCCTTCATGCTCACGAAGTACCGCATCATTACAAAGAGCGGCGGCCCGAGCCAATTCTTCAAGCACAACATGTTCAGAGGGTGAAACATGTACCTCTTCAAGCTTGAGAGTCCCTTTGGGTTCGTAACCACTGCCTTCCAGAGTAAATAGGTGTTTGTCAGTAAGTACAGAAGCCACCATCATTTCGTTACGAGTAAGAGTCCCCGTCTTATCAGTGCAAATGACCGATACTGATCCCAAGGTCTCAATGGCAGGCAATCGCCGAACGATAGCATTGCGTCGAGCCATAGCCTGAACGCCAATGGCTAATGTAATAGTGAGTACCGCAGGCAGACCTTCAGGAATTGCAGCCACCGACAGCCCAACCACGGCCATAAACATCTCAGTAAAGTTGTAATTTGCAACAAAATATCCAAAGGTGAGCAAGACTGCGGCAATAACAAGAATCAGAATTGTTAACCATTTAGAGAATATCCCCATCTGTGTTACCAGAGGCGTTGTTAAAGCCTCTACTTTTGAAATCAATCCACTGATACGACCTATTTCGGTACCAGAACCGGTAGCAACTACAACCCCTCTGCACTGACCACTGGTAACTAACGTACCTGAGTAAGCCATGCTTGAGCGATCCCCTAAGGTTGCACCCTCCGCAACCGGTGACGTGTGCTTATCAACTGGTACAGATTCCCCGGTTAAAATAGCTTCCTGCACAGATAAGCTATGAGCGGTCAACAACCGCAGATCCGCAGGAATCTTAT
>JBFHTA010000357.1:0-3520 GCA_041590855.1 Pseudomonadales bacterium | reverse complement strand
ATTTTAATACCATGTTTAACTAATCCTAACAATAATAATACAAACTCTCTCAATGGGGCTTGGATATGCCTTCAAAATTCAACTCAATCTTGCACGCTGCCCTTATCACGTCTTTGGGCATAATGACTCACAGCTCTGTTTATGCGGATGACTCCAAGATATCCAAGGAAAAACAGGCAGAACTCAATAAACTGATTGCTGAAGCTGTCAAACAAGCAGGTATTGAGCTCGACGAAGAAGAACTGACCATTGTTATCGTTAAGAAACCTGGCAAAGAATCAGAAAGCTCGGACGATAACAGCGAAGGCCGAATTATTAGTGAAATTTCCACCAGTGGCAGCGATGACCCTCAGCCAGAGGTAGAGCCTTCCCTAGAAGACAACCCTGAACATGGAAGCACTACTGACACTGTTGCAGTTACCCCGTTAGAAAACGAGGACAAAAGTGCCGAGACGCCTCAGGCTCAACAAGAGGCACCGCTAAATGACGAGAAAGAACCTGCTGCCTTGGTAGCGACTCCTATTAAAACAGAAGCTGCTCCACAGAACGTGGCAACAACAGCCGATACAACCCCAGCGACCGAGGCGGCTTCAGTCCAACCTGCAGTTGAAACAGCACAACCGTCTACTTCACCAAAAGCACTGACTGAAACGAAAGAATTAGCAGAACAAACCTCACCAACAAATAACATTACACCTCAGACACCAGCCACAGACAAACCTGAGCTTGTTGTAATTCAGGAGGCTCCGGCGGATACGTCGTCCGCTACAACGATAAAGCCCGTGCCGGCAAAAACACAAATTCAGGCTGAATCGGCTGTTGCTGCAGACACCTCTGAAACAACGCCGCCAACAAGCCCTCTTACTCCGGCAACTGACAACGTTTCCGCGCCGGAAACCACTCAAGGCGAAATTCTAGCTGAACAACCTGAAGCAGCCCCTACTATAGACGCCGCATCAGAGTTACCTACCTCAGTACCTGAAGAGTACTATGGGAACTATATTCCGCCAGAGAGACAGCTAGACGCCTATTACAGCTCAGACATTACGGAAGCCATCAATAAAGTTAGAGCGAGCGATTCAGGTACAGGAAGTTTTGATATTTCCACTGAACACGTTGCCTCAATGAATTTATCGTTGATGGAAAGTACGGAAATGTCCGATTTAGTGGTCGAAGGTGCGCTGGATGCAACGGCAGCAGGTGGCGTTAGTACAACCACGCTGAAATCAGCCGTTGTCGTCCCTGATGCTAATGAAATTGACGGTGGCTTAGAGAAAGAGCTTGAAGATGAAGACGTTGAAGAGCTTAAAGAAGCACTCGCTCAAGAAGACCTAAACCAGCGCGTACGAGAGGCCTTAGATCTTCTTAGTGCCACACAAAACAGAGGCTCATCCACTGGGACAGCGACAGCAGGTACACTAACCGCTTCCAATATTAACGTCACGGCAAATATCAATGCCCGTCAAACGCCGGATGCAACCTCTACATTCCGATCGACTAATCTAAGAAACACCAATTTCTAAAACCGCATTCAAGGCCCGCTGGAACCGAATTTCCCGGGCCTTTTCTCCTATCTTCATTACCATTAGATCCTGCTTTAAATCCGCCAAGAGGTCGTGTTTTTTAATCAGGGCAATCGTCAACTCTGCAATCTCTTTAATTACCGCTTCACACAGCATTACAGGGGATTGACCTTGGTGAAAATAACAATCCAGGGCACTTTCACTTTCCTCCAGGGTTGAAAAAAGCACCGTTAGCCGACCGACGTATTCAGAGAATTCCAATTCATCCAGTAACACTCGCCTTAACAAATATCCGAGAATAGAAAGCGAGACATAATAATCTTCAACAACGCGAAACGGTTTAATAAAAGCATCAAATCCATCTTTCTGGATAACAGCGTCTTTATCTAAGAGCACTTCATCAAAACGCCCACGAGCTTTATTTAGTTCAGAAAACACAGGCAGGCTAATGTCTGAAAGAGAAACTCCGTTATTACATTTCATTACCTTACATATGCGAGAAATTGATCTTGATTGAACAAATTCATTCGCCGCTACCAATAATACGTCAACTTGATCCGGTGCCGTCACAAAGTCTTTGTAACCAGACAATAAATAACCTGGATCTTTTGAATGAATGGATGTTTTCCAGTCTGCCGGTTTAAAGCTGCGATTTTCATTTACTACAAATGCCGCAATTTCACTTTGCAACACAGAACCAAATACACGCTGTATGGCTACCTGATACCCCACCCAAAAAGCAGAAGACGATGAGTTACTCGCCACACCAGACAATAAGGTCTGTTTTGAATTCAATGCGGACGCTTCCTGTTTAAGCAGACTTCTGATCCACGCTGTTTGATCTGTAACATTCCGCCTTTCAATAATTGCCTTCTTAATATCACTCCACATTATTCATTTTCCTTTAAAACACACCTTGTCATAAATCTGAAACAGAGCCTCATTAGCCTATAGCGAAATAAAAAAGGAGACTACGATGAAACTAATAAAAGTTGCCCTATTATCTGCATCTGTTGCATTTACTGCAGCATGCCAAACCACTCAAGAGAACTCATCATACGGCAGCGAAGCTCAACAAATGCAAGAGCAACGCAATGGCCAATTATACGAAGTTCATAAAGACAACCGTATTTATGTTTTCTACGATCATGCACTATACAAAGACTTCGCTAAACACGGCCACACTGCCTACATGTATACACGTATCGGCGCAGGACCTAAAGGTGAAACCTTGGTATTTGGCTTAACCAAACAAGATAAGAAAAAACGTGAAGGCATTCCAAGCGTTGAACTTCTGGACGGTAAACTTCAAGCTGCTGACGACTTTTACGCTGAAATGCGCCTTCACGGCCGCATCTATGTTTTCAATACATTGGAAGACATGAAAGGCGTTCGTAAGACAGGTGAGGCCGCATACCGCCACGCTAAAATCGGTTATGGCCCAGAAGGTGAAACGGTTGTCTTTGTTTTGAACAAAAGCAATAAAAAGAAAGTACCTGAAGCGCTTATCGAGAAATTCAATACCATGAACGGTAAAGGCTAAATCAAGCCTTATCCCCGGAACGAATGGCCTGTAAAACACAGGCCATTCTTCTTTAATGTTTAATTTACTTCGTGCCCGCCATCTTTTTTTGCAACTCATTCACTTTCTTGGACAACTGAACCAACTCCGCATTAACCCGAGTACGGTTTTTATCAATCGAAGCAATCAACTTAGAGAGCTTATCAACTTCTTTATCCAGGGAGTTATCATTCAGTTGGATTTGAAGGTCGGTAACGGAACGAATGAGCTCATCGTTCAGCTCTTTAATCTGTCGAGTATTCGAATCAATATTGACCTGGTAGTTTTCAAGCTTAGGCAGATAAGGCTTAACTTGATTTGACAGTGCGGTAATCTGCTCAGATGTTTTCTTCAGCTCTGCTTTAACAGAAGCCAAAGATTCACCCAACTTTAATCGGCTAATTTCAGACACTTGCTGATCGACAGTCTTTACCGT
>JBFHTA010000356.1:0-3531 GCA_041590855.1 Pseudomonadales bacterium | reverse complement strand
CTTTTGCTATCACAAACACAAAGACAGTCAGCAACACATCTGGGAAGTACACGCAGGCCGACAGGTAAGTTTGCTTGATCCGCCGATTTATCGGGCCAAAACCCTGATTAAAGCCCTGACCTGGTGTCGGGTGAACGGCATACTCACCCAGAACAGTTACACCTATCTGGACCCGCATACCCAAGTGGTCAGCCAAACAGATCTGCATCAACTGGTGGACATCATTCTGGATCAGATTCCCTTTCCACAGGAAAAGCTGAAGCAAGAAGTGTTTTCACAACCAGCCTACTTCAAGCAAATCATTATTGTGGCCAATACCGGAAGAGAACTGCCCACAGACTTGTCGCTGGCCGATAATGCGAATCCTCTCAGTTATGGTAAGGAAAAAGCCAACCTGGTGCAGTCGCTGGATCTGGTGCTAATCAACTCCTGGAACGAGGTGGTAACCAAGCACTTCAGCGGTGACTCAGCCATCAAACAATGTCTGTACCTGTTGATCAACTGCATACCTAAGCAAAAGGAGAAACGCCCACAGATTTCAGTGCGTTGTCTTGGCTCTCAGTTCAATGCCTTGATCCGGGCCAAGCTGAAGCATCTGACCGAGCAAGTGGCTCTGATTTATGGTCATGCCAACAACCCGGAAAATACCCGTCTGATTATCGAGTGCAGTAACGAATATCTGGTGCTGCAAGCAGAAGCACAAGAAGGCGACATTCAGTCATACCCGGGCATTTCAGAACTCTTTAATGCGCTAGGCGCACCCCAATCTTCGTTCAGCCCGATAGCGCTCGACAGCAACACCTTGAAATCTACACCGCTGGACGCCATCTCTCGTGTCATCCAGAAAGACCATATCCAGGTGTTTTACGAGCTGGAACCCTCCATTGCCCGCGCCAAAATATACATAGTGGATGAGAACGGTTCACTGCTGTTTTATACCACCCCCTTCAGTTCGGCCCAGGCCCTGCTGAATCCGCTAATGCGTTTCTTAAGATCGGTCCTGTTCCGCCAGCAAACCCAACTGACACTGAACGAGAGTCAATTATTGAGTCGAAACATCCACTTCTGGGAAATCATTCGTACCCAGAACTACAATTTTCAACTTAGACCTGTGGACATCGAACCTCACCAAAGCATGAACGACTTTTTCAATGTCCAGGCTATTGGCGATGGTTCCACTGAAGCCCGCTTAAAGTTCACCATCTATTGTAATCAGGAAGAGTTTTCGGAAATTGAATATGGCGACCAACTCTATGCGGAAGTAGCCCGATACATTATCTCAATGCGTAAGAGCCGGGAGCGGTATCCGTGTTATCTCACCGATCTGGAACTGGCCAAATCTGACAGCACTCCGTTCCCCCCTGGCAGCCTGCAAACCATCCATTACCTACGTCAAAAATGCCGTCTCGAGAAGCGACTCAATCACGCTCTGCAGACCGTCCAGACCTGACGCCACTGTCCGACAGTAATCGCCTGATCCCGGGTCGGTTTGCACAAAGTACACACGCGAAATGAACCCTTTTTAACAAAAGTTATCGAAACAAAGATCCCTTTATTGCAAAATAACTGGCTATTCTTAGATTCTATACAGATAGCTTCGTGCCTGTTCTGGCACGATCCCATCTCATCAAGCACAGATTGACAAGGAATATCATGACTATTCGAAGCAGAGTCCTAGGTTGGGGTACGTATGTGCCACCTCGCGTAGTAACTAACCATGATCTTACCCAGTGGATGGACACCAATCACGAGTGGATCGTTGAAAGAACCGGTATCGAGCAACGCCACTGGGTTGATGAAGGCGAAACCGGTGCGGGCATGGCTGCCAAAGCCGCTAAAAAAGCGCTGGCGGAAGCTCAGGTTGCTCCTGAAGAGATCGACATGATCATTTACGCTACCCTGTCTCCGGATGTGGATTTCCCGGGCACTGGCGTCTTCCTGCAACGAGAGTTAGGCCTTAAACCACTACCAGCGCTGGATATTCGTCAGCAATGTACCGGCTTTATTTACGGCTTATCAGTGGCAGATAACTTCATCAAAACCGGCATGTACAAGAAGATCATGGTGGTAGGCTCTGAAATCCATTCCACAGGCTTGGACATTTCCACTAAGGGTCGTGATGTGGCTTCGTTATTTGGTGATGGCGCTGGCGTGGCGATTTTGGGCGTAAGCGATGATCCAGAGATGGGCATTCTTTCTTCGCACTTATACGCTGACGGCACCGATGCCGAAGCACTTTGGTTAGAAATGCCGGGCAGTAAGTTCCACCCTCGCATCAGCCATGAGGACATAGACGCTGGCCGTCATTTCCCAACCATGCAAGGGCAAAAAGTGTTCAAACAAGCAGTCACCCGTTTACCTCAGGTAATTCTGGAAGCGCTTGAAACCAATGGCTATGGCCTGAACGATTTGAACATGTTGATTCCGCATCAAGCGAACCTGAGAATCAACGAATTTGTGGCCAAAAAACTGAAACTGGATGAAACTCGCGTTCACAACAACATTCAGAAATACGGCAACACCACTGCAGCCACCATCCCGCTGTGCTTCAGCGAAGCCATTGAAGCAGGCAAGATTAAGCGCGGTGATCTGGTGTGTTGCGCAGCCTTTGGTTCCGGCTTCACTTGGGGTTCTGTACTAATGCGCTACTAAGCGCATGACGCAGCGCATTGAAACCAATGCGTAGACTCATCCGATACTTGGAATGGCCTACACCGTTCCTGCTCATTGACCATCCCATGTCTACCGGGGATGGTCATTGGATCACCTCAAAATATGCTTAGCTTCTGACTAAGCTCATGGCTATAATCGAATACCTTTTACTTTATTTTAGTAGCCATAATCAGCACTTATGATCACCCTCTATCAATTCACTATTTCCCAATTCTGTGAAAAGGCCCGGTGGGCGTTGGATCATAAAGGGCTGATTTATCACACAGATAACCTACTTCCCGGGCCTCATAAACGCGCCATTAGAAATGTCACCGGCAGCACCCAATTACCCATTCTTCGACATGGCGTCACCCACATCCAGGGTTCGAGCAACATCATTAACTACTTGGATGAGCAATACCAAACCCGTATTCTGACACCAGAAGATCCGGCTCTAAAACAAGAAGCGTTAGAATTGGAGCGCCGTCTCGACAAAGACGCCGGGCTGCATCTGAGACGTTTTTTCTATACCTACATGCTGCAAGACCCAACCCAGCTTCGTCGGCTAATTACCTTGTATGGCCCCTGGTACAGCAAAAATTTATACACGCTGATGTTGCCCGTCATCAAACGCGGGTTGGTAAGAGACATGAAATTGAACGCACTGGAAGCCGAGCGTTCCCGGTTGATTGTGAATAACTTACTGGCCAAGCTCGATCAAACCCTGGAAAACAAAGACTATCTGGTGGGAGATCAATTCAGCCGGGCCGACTTAACCGCCGCCGCGTTATTAAGCCCGATTTGCCAACCGATTGAACATCCTTATCAACCCGCCAACATTAAACTGCCTCACGACTTGGCGGAATTTCAGGAACGCCT
>JBFHTA010000355.1:0-3544 GCA_041590855.1 Pseudomonadales bacterium | reverse complement strand
GCTCGAAGAAAACATCGAAGAAACCGATGTGTTCTGCGCGCTAACCAATGAAGACGAAGCCAATATCATGTCCTGTTTACTGACCAAACGTCTGGGCGCCCGTAAAGTGATGGCGCTGATCAACAACCCGGCCTACGTGGACTTGGTACAGGGCGGTGCGATTGATGTGGCCATTTCTCCACAAAACAGCACCATCGGCAGTGTTCTCAGCAAAATACGCCGAGGTGATGTAGTAAGTGCTCACTCACTCCGAAGGGGCGCAGCAGAAGCGATCGAGGCCATTGCTCATGGAGATAAACGCTCCTCCAAAGTGGTTGGCCGTGCCATCGAAGACATCAAGCTTCCGGAAGGCACCACCATTGGTGCCATTGTGCGTGACGACGAAGTGATCATCGCCCACCACGATACCGTCATTGAACAAAACGACCATGTGATTATGTTCCTGGTCGACAAACGCAAAGTGACAGAAGTCGAGCGCTTGTTCCAACCTTCCTTTATGTTCTTCTAAACCGACCGACAGCAACGAGAGAGACAGGCCACCTTATGCATCTAGTGCTGACTTCACGAATCCTGGGCATATTGTTGATGATCTTCAGTTTGGCCATGTTACCACCCATTTTGGTGGCCTGGATCTATGGCGACGGCGGTATCAAGTCCTTTGGTATCGCTTTCGGGATTAACGTCATTGCCGGATTTATGCTCTGGTATCCTGCCCGTCGTTATCGAAAGGAACTGTCCGTAAGGGACGGCTTTTTAGTGACACTGTTGTTCTGGCTGGTTTTGGCGTTGTTCGGTTCCTTCCCGCTGATGTTATCCGATCAACCCGGCCTGTCCTTTACCGATGCCTTCTTTGAATCTTTATCCGGCCTGACCACCACCGGAGCCACAGTGATCACCGGCCTCGACGATCTGCCGCACTCTATCCTGTTCTACCGACAACAACTGCAATGGCTGGGCGGTATGGGCATCATCGTATTAGCCGTCGCCATCCTTCCTATGCTGGGGATCGGGGGCATGCAGCTTTACCGGGCCGAAACACCAGGGCCAATGAAAGACTCCAAGCTGACACCGCGTATCACAGAAACCGCCAAAGCCCTTTGGTACATCTATCTCTCGTTAACCGTCAGTTGTGCGGTCGGTTATTGGTTAGCCGGAATGAGCGCATTCGACGCCATCTGTCACAGTTTTGCCACCGTCGCCATCGGTGGCTTCTCCACCCACGATGACAGCATCGGCTATTTTGACAGTCAGGCCATTGAACTGATTTGTGTCTTCTTTATGGTGATCTCTGCCATTAACTTCAGTTTGCACTTTGTCTCCTGGCGCAGAAATACCTTCATTTATTATTGGAAAGATCCGGAAACCCGCTTCTTCCTGGGCATTCTAATCACCGCCATTTTGATCACCGGATTGACCTTGGCGACCACCAAAGCCTTCCCCGAAAGCGAAGCCTGGAGCCGCGCCATTTTTGAAGTGGTCTCGGTTGCCACCACCACCGGATTTGGTGTGGATGATTTCTCCACCTGGCCTAGCTACTTACCATTCTTATTGTTCTCGCTGGCCTTTGTGGGCGGTTGTGCCGGCTCTACTGGTGGCGGAATGAAAGTAATTCGTATGCTGCTGATCTACAAACAGGGCCTACGTGAGATTCGTCGACTATTGCACCCCAGTGCCGTGATCCCGATTAAAGTCGGTCGTAAGCCGGTACCGGATCGTGTGATTGAAGCCGTGTGGGGCTTCTTCTCCGTCTACATCATCACCTTCATCGGTCTGCAAATTATGCTATTGATGACAGGCCTGGACATGGTAACCGCCTGGTCGGCAGTGGGTGCTTGCATCAACAATCTGGGCCCGGGGCTGGGCGCGGTGGCGGCCAATTATGGCGAGATCAATGACACCGCAAAATGGATTCTCAGCGCTGCCATGTTATTAGGTCGTTTGGAAATCTTCACCGTGCTGGTGCTATTCATTCCGGATTTCTGGGAACGTTAATTCCTACAAGTTCCGATAGGCAAGGAGTTTTCCTTGCCTGTCCTGCCATTCATCAATAAATCCCGGCATTAAGCTGTTTAATTGATTCTTCTGATTGTCTCATCCCCTCATTGGCATTAAGATGCCGCGCTTTTATTAAATGATCGTTCAATAACAGGGGTTTTATGACTGGATTCAAACTCGGATTGTCTGCTCTTTTGGTAACTCTATTAACAGCGTGTGGTGGTGGAGGCGGGGGCGGTAGCACACCTTCTAACTCAATCCCTGGTGGAGGCGTTACTCCGCCACAAAACGATGTCAATGTCGCCTTGGCATCTCAAGGCGCAACTGCAACAGCAACCTATGACAATGGCAATGCTGATCTTGTGAATGATGGGGATACCACTGTCGCCAACTTCTGGGCGGGTAACATTTCGGGCGATTATGTCACCGTTGATTTTGGCTCCTCCAAGAATGTAGCCAGTATTACTGTCTACACCAATGACACAGGTTTTAGCTCTAACAACCCAAATAAAGTCATTGAAGTCTCCAATAATGGAACCACCTGGCTAACAACTGCTGATTTAACTGGTGGCGATTTACGTTGTTCAAGTTTGTCGATGGGTAACGGAAGAATTGCCTGTACTTTTGAAAACCGTACAGATCTTCGATACGTACGTTTCACCGTCACAGCTCAAAACAATGTCGGGTTGATTCACGTTTACGAGATTCAAGCCCAAGGTCGTTAATCGACACAGTTCTATACCGTCTTCCAGAGCGGTGCGAATACACCGCTCTGGAGAAGCTCTCAATCGATCTTCACTTCCTCTCTCATTTCGACAGAAAACCCCGAATTTCGTAAGAAACCCGAGCCGCTCCATTGCAAGCATGGGGGCTTTATCATTATCATTGTTCGTTTATTTAATTCGTACAACGAACAACCAATTCCCGCAGCGAATCTGGCAGATATCACCAACGTTTTGAATGCATCCAAAAAGTACCCGATTTCTTTTTAAAGGAGTCGATTCGGATTAGCGTGAAACCTGTCTGCCCATCATCCAGCGGTGAACTACAAAGATCGAACAGTTAAGGGGTCTTCTGTGACCAAACCAACGTATCAAGCACCAGATGTATTAACTTTCCAAGGCCTAATCGCCGCCCTGCAGAATTTCTGGTCACAACAAGGCTGTGTTATCAATCAGCCTATCGACATGGAAGTAGGCGCGGGTACTTTTCATACCGCCACCTTCTTGCGCGCCATCGGGCCGGAAAAGTGGAACTCAGCGTACGTACAACCTTGTCGTCGCCCAACCGACGGCCGTTACGGTGAAAACCCGAACCGTCTGCAACACTATTATCAGTTCCAGGTGGTGATGAAGCCATCACCAAGCAACATCCAGGAATTGTATTTGGATTCCTTGCGTATGTTGGGTATTGACCCAAGCATTCACGATATTCGTTTCGTGGAAGACAACTGGGAATCGCCCACCTTGGGTGCTTGGGGCTTAGGCTGGGAAGTTTGGCTAAACGGCATGGAAGTCACCCAGTTTACTTACTTCCAGCAAGTCGGTGG
>JBFHTA010000354.1:0-3546 GCA_041590855.1 Pseudomonadales bacterium | reverse complement strand
CCGAGACCTTTTCAAGAAGTTCAACACATAACGTGGTTACCAGTTCTAACGTTTTTAAAGCCCCGCCCTTCGGGGCCTTAAGAGAAATGACTCTTTTTTGTTGCGATTTTTTGACGTAACCCGTTATGCCTTCAAAACCGCGCCTCAAATAGCCATTTCTCTTATAGGCCAGAGCAGAGAGGGACTTATTCAGAGGCTCCCTAAGGTCTAAACGTTACGTCGAGAAGGAAATCGCAAAACACTCATACGAAGAGGTAATTATGAGAGGATTAAAAAGATTTCTGATCTTACTATTGAGTTTCATATCTACCTGGTCTCAAGCGCTTGATCTTAAACATCCGGAATTACGGGAAGGCTCCGTTTTGGATCAATACGCGGTGGATTTAATCAAGCACATCGTAACCCAAAGTGGTCAAACAGCTAATTTGGTGCCCTTTAAAGCCGCAAAAGCTCAATCACGTAAAGAAATTCAACTCAAGAATGGTGAGTATGACATTGATTGGTTTGGTGCTACTGCTGAGATTGAGCAAAGAGTCGTGCCCATTCGCTATCCAATTTTGAAAGGATTATTAGGAAATCGGGTCTTCATCACCAATAAAGCCACTTACGCCAAGCTTGATAAAACAATGTCGATGAATGATGTACAAGGGTTTAAACTCATTCAGGGCAAAGGTTGGGGGGATGTCCCTATTCTGGAAGGCGGCGGATTTACCAATCTCACCACCACCGCCAGTTTCGATAACATTTTTAAAATGGTGGATGGAGGCCGGGTGGACTTATTTCCCCGCTCAATCATTGAACCCTATGGGGAACTCGCCAGCCGTTGCAGTTTAGAGGCTAACCATCAATGCAGTGATAAGAACCTGTTAGTGGATGACAAACTGTTAGTGGTTTATAAATTGCCGATGTTCTTCTTTATTTCACCTAAGCGTAAAGACTTGATCGAGCTGTTCAATGGCTATTTCGAAGAAAACTATGCTGACTTTGAGTCCTTCTTCAATGGTCATCCACTGGTTCAGGATTCACTCAAAAAACTGGAGGGTCGAACCGTCTATAAAATTGAGAAGAACAACTCTTTGAGTACCGAAACCAGCCAGTTACCGGCCAAGTATTGGCTGAACTAGGAAGGTGATATAGGTATTTTAGGTTTCGATCAGGGTTTATCTGAAAAGGCCGGAATGAGTCGAGGCAGGTTGGCAATAATACTTGAATCTCTCAATGCGTTAGAACCATCGCCTCGACTAAGAACTCCGGTATTACTGTATGCCATTCTGATTCAGATGTTTACTGTATTGTTTGTCAGTACCATTGATGTGATTCAACAACCAATGAGTAAGAAATTCACTGACTTCATTCAATGAATCATGGCCCTCACGTTTGTATTTCTCAACAAAACTCTCGACCTGGCTAATCATGGTTTGATGCTGGCGCTTATGGTTTTCAAGGTCGGGGTAGCCGGTCTCCGCCATGTATTTTTCTTCCCGCTCAAAATGGAATTTTGTATAGGCCACCAGCTCTTCCAACGCCTGGCGTTCAAACTCGGTTTCTGTGTAATAGTCGTAAGCTGTTTTGAATTGGTTGAGTAGCGAAATTAACTTTTTGTGGTCGTTGTCGAGTACTTTGACTCCTACGCTGTAATCGTCTTTCCAGACGATGGCGGGCTTTTGATTTAATCGTCGATAGAGCACGGGCGTCAGGATCAGTACCACAAGCAGTATCCACGGAATGGGGTTATCCAGTCCGATCAAAAAACCCAGGCCGATGGCTACGATGATCAGACCTATCATACTGGCTACTATCAATGCGCTAACTCTTTTATTCATCTCGCTACCCACTTGTTAGTTGCGTTTTTTTGTACGTGCTTTTGCTTTAACGTTCTTTTTCTGAACATGCTTAAAGGCGACTTGTGGCGCCAGACCTGTTTCTACAGGTGATGGCTTTATTATCCTAAGGCGATCGTGTGTTTGTTATGATCTAGCTCAGTTCTCCTTCGGTCTGTCACCAGAATGCCAAAGGGACATGTGTCCTGCCTGCGTGTTCGGCCCGATTTTAAAAACAGGTTTTCAACCTTAACCTGCCATGAAGTCGGGTTTGCGAATACTCGCTTAATTAAAGTTAAAAGCCGAGTAAAACACTTGGTTTTTTAGTTGATCATTGAGCTGGGTCAATTGCTAACTCATTAAATTCTTCGGTTTTTTCTCTATTGATCGAAGTCATTATTTTTATTTCCTTTTCGCTCCATAGTTTCTCCCAAGCAATCAACCGTTGAGCACAAAGTTCAGCAATTGCTTTACTGGTCATCTTATTTATTTAGGTTTTTGAGATGGGTGCTTTTAAAGGCTCATCAAGCAGGGAATCTAAATGGCTGAGCTGACCGGAACAGAGAATCACCTACAGGCAAATACCTGGAACCTTCTTAAAGAAGAAAAAGACCGGACCTGTAGTGTGCACCTTGTAAGCACTGGGGAGAGTGTCCTATGAAAAAGCTCAAATTTGGATTATCAGCAATGGGTTTAGCCATCGGTATGGCAGCAACGGGTATCAGTTTGCCTGTCGCCGCTGGAGGGCCAACGCTGTCCGAAAAAGACTTTGAAGAAGCTAATCTGATGTACTTCCAGCGTTGTGCTGGTTGTCATGGTGTTCTAAGGAAGGGGGCAACGGGTAAGAACCTAGAGCCTAAGAATATGCTGAAGAAGGGTCAGGCTCGTCTTGAGAAAATCATCTCCTATGGTACTGAAGGCGGGATGAACAACTTTGACGATATCTTTACCAAAGATCAGATTTCGAAACTCGCCACCTATATCCAGATGGAGCCACCGGTTCCACCTGAAATGTCGTTGGCTCAAATGAAGAAGATGACCAAGCAGTTTGTTCCTTTGAAAGATTATCCGACCAAACCTTTGCATGGTCGTAACTGGGAAAACTTCTTCGTTGTAATCGAGCGTGATGCGGGTAAAGCAGCCATTGTGGATGGTGATACCAAAGAGGTGATCGACCATATCGACACAGGGTATGCGGTACACGTTATTAAAGGTACAGAGCACCATAAGAAAGATCACGCGAAAGATGTGGGCCGTTTCTGGTACACCATTGGACGTGATGGCAAGGTCAACAAAATCGACCTATGGCAAAAGCCTGGCAAGATGTTAGTTGCTGAAACCCAGATGGCATACGACGCACGTGACATCGCGGTATCCGGTGATGGTAAATACGTCATTGCAGGTGGTTACTGGCCTGCACACTTCGTAATTATGGACGCAGCAACGCTTGAGCCATTGAAAGTGGTTTCAACACGCGGCTACAACACCAAAGGTGAGTTCATTAACGAAGCGCGTGTAGCGGCTATCTATACCGCGCCAAACGAGTCTGCGTTCATCGTGGCTGTGAAAGAAACAGGGAAGATGTTGCAGGTTGACTACTCAGACCTGGATAACCTGACTATTACGGCTATTGAATCTGCCGAGTTCCTGCATGATGGCTTCTTCGACCCATCTGGCCGTTACTTCCAGATTGCTGCGAACGCATCGAACAAGATGGTGGTTGTTG
>JBFHTA010000353.1:0-3548 GCA_041590855.1 Pseudomonadales bacterium | reverse complement strand
CCAAACAGCGCGGCCAGCTCCACCAATTCAATCATTGCGCCTAACGTATCGCCGGTGCAGCCATCAATGCGTTGAATCATTCGCTGTCGCCATGCAATAAATACAGCCAATGACGCCGTAAACAAGCACAACGCTAATACAGGTTGAATAACCAATGTCACCAACGCCAATACGATAACAATGCCCCAGGCTTTGGAGGCATCGAGTTGCTGGCTCAAGGCATCCCCCAAGCCGCCTTCACGCACATATTTTGTTGTTAGCAATAACAGTACTGCAGACAATCGTCCAATAACCGGGATCACCATCAAACCAAACGCAAAGCCACTGCTTAGCAGGCTTTCAATCAAGGTAAATTTGAGCAGTAAGCAAGTCATCAACACACAAACCGCGATCGGACCACTGACCGGGTCTTTCATGATTTCCAATGTTCGCTCTTTGGAACCAAAACCGCCCATCCAGGCATCAGCACAATCAGCCAAACCATCCAAATGCAGTGCACCGGTAATCGCCACCCAGGCTAACAAGACGAATCCGGCGACGACTAACGAGGAAAACCAAGGCACCAATAAGGCCGCCAAAAGCCACAAGAGAGCGCCAATAACAGCCCCTACCAGCGGGTACCACAACACCGAATCGGCCAAGTCTTTGTTGTCGATCTGCTTCAGGTGAGGAGTCGGTAATAAAGTGAAGAATTGAAGTGCAACCCAGAAAGGTTTGAGGTTCATAGATGTCCTTTGCTTAGCAAAGCTGCATTATCGGTTAGGGGCATCTTCGCCTTTTAAAACCGGCTTTTCTCCGTCCCATAAAACAGAATACTGGCCCAGCTTTTCCTTTGTAGAAAGCGCATCTTTAGCTGCACCTTGAAGAGATTCAAGCATCTCTTTTGTTTTATCCGAAATTTGTTGACTCACAACCACTTTCATAAATCTGCCAGCCTTTCTAAACGTTGATAGTGCTCTTCATTAACCACAGTACGCTCATCTTGCTTCTGAATAAAGATCAATTCAGGCGTTTCATTTACACTCATAATGCAAGTGCATTCATTGACAAGGTGAGAGTATTTTAACAATAAATTTCTGGCACTTCTTGGGAAACGACGTTCAATATCCTTCAGAGGAATATTGTGGCCACCATGCTTAACTCGCTCAGCAACGCGTTCGATGGACATATCAACAGTGGGCAGTGCCAAATAAATCAGCTCAACGTGCCAATCATCATTTCTCAGATTTTCAATTAACCTCAAATAGCCTTGCCCCGACAACGTCGTCTCAAAAGCAAAATCAGTTTTTTGTGCTATGTGATTTTTTATTTCATTTAGAAACAAACGACTTGCAGCAACCAACTCAACCAGCCTTGTTATGAAACGCCAGCATCGGGTGATAGGTTTGTGCACTGTCTTTGTCATTGGCAAACATAGAGAAACGCGTCAAACAACCATATGGTACATCCATCTTGGATACTGCAGACATAGGGATAGCCAATAACTCGGAAAGTAATACGCGCATGATACCGCCATGATTGACCAACAAAATGCGCTTGCCCGCATGACGTTCCAACATGGTTGACCAGGCCATCATCACCCTGTCAGTCATCTGAGCAACTGATTCACCGCCATGCGGGTTGCTTTCGGGATCGGTATAAAAGGCCTGAACGTTATTTGCTTCAGCCTTCCACACGTCTTTAAACGTTAACCCTTCCCAGCGCCCAAAGTTGATTTCTCGGAAGCCTGGCTCTATTTCAAACGGCACTTTAAGGTCTTCAGCCAATGCCATGGCAAAGCGCTTACACCGCTGTTTTGGTGAGGTAATAATGACATCCCAGTCCTGCTCTACCTGAGTAACGGCCTGTTCCATAGTCCCCCAGCCGGTCTTACTTAACGGGGAATCAATAATACCCCGATAGATCGACTGCGCACCGTCGCATTCACCATGTCGCAAGAGATCAACCCGTGTGATCTGTGTCATAAGCACACCTCCACCTTCCTTAGCTTAGATTGTAATCGGCTTCTGAACAGGACGACTTACTGATCTTCTGATGTACTGACCCCTGCCGAGTCAAAGGTTGCCATATTTCTATGCAACGCACAGGCTAACTTTAACAAAGGTAAAGCAACGGCTGCGCCACTGGCTTCTCCCAGGCGCATGCCTAAACTGAGCAACGGACGGGCATCCAATGCCTGCAATACCAGTTGATGACCGGACTCTTCCGATTGATGAGCAAACAACAACCAAGGTCTTAAGTCTTGATTGATCGCCACGGCTGCAAGTGCCGCCGCCGAACAAATAAAGCCATCCACTAACACAGTCACGCCTAACTGGCCACAGCGAAGATACGCACCTGCCAAGGCTACGATTTCAAAGCCGCCCATGCTTTTTAGCGTATCAATCGCATCCTCTTTAGCGTGTTGATGAAGGGCCAGTGCGTTCGACACCGCTTGTTGCTTGAGTTTCAAGCCCTCATCGTCAACACCAGTTCCACGGCCAACCAGGTCTTTCACCTGCTGTTCCATGCCCGACTCACTCTTGATTAAAGAAGCCGCAATGGCCGAGGCAGAAGTGGTATTACCAATGCCCATTTCACCACCGATAAAAAGATCCATGCCCTCTTGATGGGCTTGATCCGCTATCGACTTACCCAGTTCAAACGCTGCTTCAAACTGCGCTTGACTCATGGCGGCTTGCTGACAGAAATTTTTTGTCCCTGCGGCCACAGGTTGATTGATCAGTTTCGGATGATCCTGAACCGGAGACGCTGCGCCCACATTGACCACTTTAAAATCGGCCCCCTGCTCTTTCGCCAAGACACTGATGGCGGCACCACCGGAACAAAAGTTTTTGATCATTTCCACCGTCACGGCTTGTGGGAAGGCGGACACCCCTTCTTCCACTACACCATGATCGCCTGCAAATACACGTATCGCTACCCGATCTAACTTGGGCTGCAACTGCCGTTGATTAGCTGCCAATTGCACGGCGACAGCCTCTAGTTGGCCCAATGATCCAGGCGGTTTAGTTAACTGATTTTGATGAGCCAACGCCTGATCCATAATTTCAGCATTGGGTTGTTGAATCGCGTGTGTCCACCAGGCAGTCATAATCCGATCCTTTAATGACTAGTAAAGAAAATATAAAAAATGAGTTAGGTATGTGAGGGGGATTTTAGAAATTGAGGCAAGCCCGCCACCACGAAAACAACCGAGTTACACACCTTTGCTAACTCCTGATGTAACCAACCGGCTTCGTCCACAAACTTACGGGACAACCCTCCCATAGGTACCACGCCTTGACCAACTTCGTTACTCACAAAAATAACGTCACCGGGTAACGTCTGTAGGGTGTCGAGTAACTTGGTTCGCTCAGATTGCCACACCCCGTCTTGTTTAACGTCTTCTGATTGCAACAAACAGTTGGTCAGCCATAAGGTTAAACAATCCACCAGAATGCAATTATCTGTTTGGCTGTGCTGTTGGAGTGTCTCCGCCAATCGAAGAGGCTCTTCGATCAATGCCCAATCATCCGATCGTCTTTGCTGATGCAACTTCACCCGCT
>JBFHTA010000352.1:0-3554 GCA_041590855.1 Pseudomonadales bacterium | reverse complement strand
ACGTTATTTATCCACAGGTAAAGGCGTAGACGAGGATGAAATGCCAAGTCTGATTAAAGAAGTAACCACTGTGGATGTCTCTGAGTTCCTATCGCTGGCACTCGACCAAACTGACGATCTACCACTTGCCGAGCTGCTCAAAAATGCAGGCATTGAATACCACGAATATCAGGGCACATTAACAGATGTCGGTGGAAAAGCCCCAACCTCAACGGACGTAGTATTCGCTTCCGGCCTGAGAACCAAACCGCACCCAATGGGGCTGGAGATTGTTCAGGTACTTGATCAATTACCCGGCCAAAAGGCTGGACTTTCCGCCGGAGACGTCATTATCTCGGTGGATCATTTAATGATCGGAAAACAGGACATCGACAAAGTATTGGCCCGTTTTGAAGAAAACTGTAAAGTGACATGTCATTTCTTCCGACGCGACCATTTAATGAGCTGCGCCCTGGAAACCGCAAAAACCACTTTACCTTCTATCTATTTATCGATAATAAACAAGTCTGAATCGGATAAGTGGATTAAACACTGATCTCAACTAGACTGTGAAAGAAAACCGGACATTCAACTACAGGTCGCCAAAGGATTATTTGATTTATGCAGCATTGGTTCAGTAAACGGTCGTTGCGAGGAAAGTTCTTACTGATCACGATTCCTCCAATGTTGCTGATCACCAGCCTGTTTGTGTTGGTTTTTGCTCTTACCACAGTATCAGAATCCAAGCGAATCCTGAAAAGCGAAGCTGATCGCTTCATTACACGCTCGACCCAATTATTGGAACGACCGCTGTGGTACCTTGAATCCAGCAGTGTAAAAGCGATTCTTGAAACCATTAGCCGTGAAGAGCGGGTTATCTGTATTCGTTTGGAATCAGTATTGGGTCCTAACGAGTTTGACTTCAATAAAGAGTGTCCGCCAAGCTCTGAAAACGTATACGTCAGTAAGCGCTCCATTATTCACGAAGCCGATCTGGAAACAGATACCCTCGGAAAACTTGAGATCCATTTCGATCTCTCACCTGATCAGCAAGACCTGAACGAAAACATTCTGACCCAGCTACTCCTGCTTTGTTTGCTTTCTGGCACACTAACGGTCATGATTTTCTTCGGATTTGGAGTCACCATCATCAAGCCGATCCGAAAAGTGATGGACTCTATCGAAACCTTTGAACGCACCGGCCAACGGGAATATTTCGATTGGCAGACCGAAGACGAACTCGGCCACTTCATTCAGGCGTATAACTCCATTCAGCGACTTCAGGAAAAGTTCGAGAAAAACCTCCAGGACCAGCTCAGTTTCCAACGAACCCTGTTGAATGGCATTCCAAGCCCGATTGTCTATCTGAACCGTTCCCGGGACATTGTTGATTGCAATCCCTCGTTTAACGAATTAGTACACATCGAAAAGTTGCAAGTGATCAATCAGCCTTTGCACAGCATCATTAAAGACCTGCCACTTGATGACACCCTGAAAGATACCCAAATTCGGGGGGAGCTAACGGTTGCCTCTCACCTCGGCCAGAACAGCGGCACCATAGGCATGACCCTGATGTACTCGGCAGCGCCTTTGTTTGACTCCCAAGGCAACGCCCAAGGGCACGTAATCGTGCTGCAAGACATCAGTGAGCGCAAACGCAGCGAAGCCAAAATTCAGGAAGCCCGGGATCGGGCAGAAAAAGCCTTGTCGGACCTCGAACTCGCGCAGGACACGCTGGTACAAACCGAAAAGCTGGCTTCACTCGGTCGTCTGGTCGCGGGAGTTGCCCACGAAATCAATACCCCGATTGGCAGCAGTGTTACAGTATCTAGCGCCTTGTTAGACAGAGCAAAACACTTCCGTGAAGAATTTGAAAACGGACAACTGAAGAAATCTTCCCTGATCACCTTTATTGAAGGGGTTGAAGAGGCCTCTTCCCTGCTCAACTCCAGCCTGACCAGTGCAGTGCATCTAGTCCAAAACTTTAAGCAGGTAGCCGCAGACCAAACCAGTTCCCAACGACGGACATTCGACCTTAAAACCGTGCTGGAAGAGGTAATTTCAACTTTGGTTCCCCGTCTCAAACATACCCGGCATTCAATCAGTATCGACATTGCACCGGGCATTTCCCTGGACAGTTTTCCAGGCCCTCTGGGGCAGGTGATCACGAACTTTTTCACAAACTCGGTTAATCATGCCTTTACCGATGATCAAGCGGGAACTATGCTAATTAATGCAAAACCACTACCCGAAAATATGGTGCAAATTGTCTTTGAAGACAATGGCAAAGGGATACCCGCCGACCTACAGAAAAAGGTATTCGATCCATTCTTTACAACCAAGATGGGTGAAGGCGGCACAGGACTTGGGCTAAACCTGGTTCATAACATCACCATCAAAATTCTGGGTGGCACCTTATCACTGGAAAGTGATGAAGGCGAAGGTACAAGATTTATCGTGACGATTCCAAAAGTTGCACCCATTTCGGATGAGGCTCAAGGATAAAATAACTATATGACACAGCAGCTATCACCGCAGGACGAGCTAATTATTTTTGAGGATGACCACCATGAGGCGCCCGTAGAAACGTCTGCAGCTCCATGGAAAATGCTCGTGGTCGATGACGAACAACAAATGCACAAAGCCACAACCTTTGCTTTGCAAGGCTTTGTGTTTGAGGGAAAACCTCTACAAATTCTTTCCGCTTTCTCTGGGCATGAAGCACAGGAAATTCTTAAAAAAGAAGACGACATTGCCTGCATTCTGTTAGATGTAGTGATGGAAACCGAAAACGCCGGCCTGGAACTGGTTGGTTATATTCGTGATGAAATTAAGAATAATTCTGTACGCATTATCCTTCGTACCGGCCAACCCGGTTACGCGCCCGAGTTAGAGGTCATTAGTAAATACGACATTAACGATTACAAAGCAAAAAGTGAGTTAACACGAACCAAGCTGATCACAGCGCTGACCTCTGCACTGCGTTCTTATGAACAAATTAAAGCTATGGAAACCGGTCAGGCAGGTCTGGAATACATTGTTAACATCTCCCGCGAGCTGTTTCAGGAAAGAACCATATCCGGTTTATCGCGTGACATCATCGAACCCTTCGCTCATTTAGCCAAGTGTGCTCCGGAACAAGTTATCGTATGTGGTAATCACAACACAGGCAAAGCCGACCACTCTGTTGTGTTAGCTGCAGGTTCTGCGTTTGACATCGAGCCCAACAGTTTGACCAGCGAATTAAATAACGAGTTGAGCCATGCCATTCGTAAAGCGCTGCAAGACGAAACCAGTGTTATTGAAAGTAACACCATCTGTTTATTTTCCCAATCACCCTCAGGCCACAAGCTGGTGATTGCCGGACACACCCAATCCGAGCTTGACGTTGTTCAAAAGAAACTCCTCGCGGTATTTGGCGTTCAAATCGCCACTTCGTTGGAAAACACCTATCTGTTTGAACACATCAATGAAATTGCCTTTCTGGATAACCTAACCCGCTTAAAAAATCGAAACGGCTTCCTGGATCGCATTCAAACGTTATTAAACAACAATGGCCAGGATCACCTGCTTTT
>JBFHTA010000351.1:0-3588 GCA_041590855.1 Pseudomonadales bacterium | reverse complement strand
GGGATTCACCGCTACAGAAAAGAATCACATCAGCGACTTCTACCGTTCGCCGATTTATTATTATGTGTTAGAAGCTAATTAGGGATATTACACTATGAAAAAATATCCATATTTACCCAAAAGTAATCTAAAAATTGAACTTGGAGAATATTGGAGCTTAACCCTAGATAATGGGAAGTATGCTTTTTTCGTATTCCTAGATATTCCTACAGATGGCGATCAACGTTCAGTTCTTATCGGATTGGTTGATTACACCTCTTTTGAACCTCTACTACTCAATTCGAGGCATAAAATATTGTGGCAAAGCGTTGTTCATATCAAGTCAGTAGCAGAATGCGGAGGTCTAGTTCAAGGTAAAATAGCTAAATTAAGTCCACTATTAGAACGTTGTTCCCACGGAGGAAAACATTGTCAAATACTATGTGGTTTTAGCCCTTTAAGAATGGCAACGCCCGAAGACATGAATCTCTTCGACGTTCGAAAAGCCTCTGGTTTTATGGTACCTAGAACTGTTGCAAACAAACTACTGAACAGTGATTAACCTTAATCTAATAAATAATGCAAACTCAGCAGGGTTCGCTAAGACTGTCCGTCCGATTTTGGTTGAACTGCAATTCCGCCAAGCGCGCGTACAAAGGCGACGACGATAATAACTCTTGATGGGTGCCAATGGCCGACAACTTGCCATAATCAAACACCGCAATTCGATCCACATGCGCGACCGTTGCTAATCGATGCGCGATAATGAAGGTCGTCCGGTTCTTCATTAATTCATCCAACGCCTGTTGAACCAGGTATTCACTTTGGGCATCCAACGCACTGGTGGCTTCATCCAACAGCAAGATTTTAGGATCTCTGAGAATGGCTCGGGCGATGGCCAACCGTTGCTTTTGCCCACCGGACAGCTTCACCCCTTGCTCCCCCAGAAACGACTGGTAAGCGTCGGGCAAGTCCATGATAAAGTCATGAGCATGTGCCGCTTTGGCCGCAGCGATTACTTGTTCCTTGGTAGCTTCGGGGAAGCCATAGCGCAGATTTTCCCACACTGTGGTACTGAACAACACGGGTTGTTGTGGCACTAATGCAAACATCGAACGCAGTTGCCGAGTATCCAGGGTATTAATGGTCTGACCATCGATAAAAATCTGCCCTTGCTTGGGATCACGGAAGCGTAACAACAGATCAAACAAGGTCGATTTACCCGCACCCGATGGCCCAACCAGCGCAATGCGTTCGCCACTTTTCACGGATAAAGTCAGTTGATCAATGGCGTTATGATCCGGTCGGGAAGGATAACTGAAAGAGACTTGATCAAAAACCACCGCTCCTTCATTGGCTCCCGAAGTTTGGGATGATGCTTGTGATTGGCTGTGAGTGTCCGTTTGATGCGGTTCTTGAATTTCCCCTGACACATCGGCAGCCAATGACTGACTGGGAGGAATCTCAGGCTCAGTAGCCAGTAATTCGCGAATTCGTTCGGCGGCACCTGCTGCCCGCTGGACCTCGCCATAAACTTCAGTCACAGCAGCTAAAGCCGCAGCAACCATGATTGCATAGAACACAAACGCCCCAAGTTCACCCGCCGTCAGTTGGCCGGACAATACATCACTGCCACCCACATAGAGCATGCCAGCAATCGAGCCCATCACCAGCACCATCACCAAGGCAATCAACAAAGCACGCTGTTTAATGCGCTGGCGAGCCACCTGAAAAGCGCCCTCAGCCGCTTCTGAAAATTGCTGACTGACCAGGTCTTCACGGGTAAAAGCCTGAACCACTTTGATGTTTTGCAGACTTTCTCCGGCCCAAGCACCGACAGAGGCTACCTTGTCCTGACTTTCCCGCGACAGCTGTTTCACTTTGCGACCAAAGAAAATCAGCGGGAAGACAATCAGAGGCACCACCATCAACACAATCAGAGACAGCTTTACGTTACTGTAAAACATCAACGCCAGCCCTCCGATAAAGGTCAGGCTATTGCGTAAGGCAAATGAGAAGGAAGAACCAATCACGGTTTGCAGTAAGGTGGTATCTGTGGTCATCCGGCTTTGAATTTCGCCGCTGAGATTGTCTTCAAAAAAGCTGGGCGGCAAACTCAACAAGTGTTGATAGAGACGCTTGCGGATGTCGGCCACCACTCGCTCACCAATCCAGGACACCATGTAGAATCGAAAATAAGCCCCAATAGACAGAGCCACCACAATGACACCAAACAGACTCAGTGCATCCGCTAAACCATCCAAGGACTGAGCCGCAAAGCCCTGGTCCAGCATCAAGCGCACACCCTGCCCTAACGATAAGGTTAAGGCCGTGGTCGCCACTAACGCGATAGCCGCAATCACCAATCGTGTACGATAGGGTTTAATGAAACTCCAGAGCCAAGCCAACATACATCTGCGTCCTACAAGTCATTGATTAAATTTGCCAATGGGGAGCATTCTCTGCCCATTAAGACGAGTCACTACTAGGGATAGATAAAAGTCAGCATGCACGCTTCTGATGGAAACTCGGTTGAGTCAGTACTTTGCGCGCTCAAGAACGTAAAGCACTAACATGAAGCACTAACGTAAAGCACCTTAGTAAATGGCACCAAAGCACTCAATCTGAGTCAGGTATAGGCGACTTTCAAATTCCAGTTGATGATAATCCGGGAGCATGTGCTCGCATAACTTATAAAACGCCTTGTTATGCTCTTTTTCTTTCAAATGCGCCAACTCATGCACCACTATCATAGTTAATAAGGGCTCTGGCGCTTTTTTAAACAGAGTACTGATACGAATTTCGTTTTTACTTTTGAGCTTGCCACCCTGCACCTGGGATTTATAGGTATGCAGCCCCAATGCGTGATTCACCACATGAATCTTATTATCGTAAGTCACCTTGCTGAGCGGGCCGGATTTACGCATGAACTGGTTTTTCAAATCCATCGTGTAATCTCGCAACGCTGCATCCGTGGTAATGTCATGGGCTCTTGGGTATTTCTTTAACAGAAATTCCGACAAGCGATCCTGATCTATCAGGCTTTGTACTTGTTGCTGTACCGATGGTGAATAAGCGGATAAATATTTTAACGACATACCGATTGCTCAAAAAAACGTCGGGAAAGTATACCTGAATTAAAGAACCCCTGTATCAATCACTCCTCTATGAAGACTTCGTCATCTTCATACGACTCTTCGTAATACACGTCTTCTTCATAGTAGAGCTCATCCTGATAATACACTTCTTCTTCGTAGTACTCGGCTTCGAAGGCATCCTGCTGTTCCAGGCTTTGATCAAACTCTGAGTCATAACCGCTTTCAAACGCCCCATCATCGTAGGAACTTTCGTCATAAACACCGTCTTCAATCAGGTCTTCATCCAAGACATCTTCCCAATCGAGCTCGGGTAAAAGATCGTAGTAGCCGTCGTCCGATTCAATCCAAAGATCATAGGCTTCGAAATCGCCATCGCCTAATTGGTGTGCATTAATTTGAATCGGCTCGTTGTCCCAGTCAGCACGATCTAAATCGATATTGTCCGGCAACTGAAAAGCTTGCCCACCAATATTTAAAGCACCATCGACCCCGTCTTCAAACAGATAACCTT
>JBFHTA010000350.1:0-3632 GCA_041590855.1 Pseudomonadales bacterium | reverse complement strand
TATTGATCAGCCCCTGCCGGGTGATCCCTAATTGCTGGGCGCTGCGGGTTTTGTTGTTATCATTGGCTGCCATCGCGGCACGAATCAATCGAATTTCCAGGTCGCTGACCTGCGCTTCAAGTGGTTTGTCCAATGTTAGGGCCGAATCCATAGGGGCAGCTTCGCCCTGAAGCGTTTGAAGGCCGGAATCCACCATCAAGTCACTGCGAATCAACGCCAGTTCTTGCATGCCGATGGTCTGTCCCAGAGAAATGCCAGCGGCGCTTTCCAGAGTATTTTTCAGTTCCCTAACATTACCGGGCCAATCGTTCTGATTGAACCAGTGAACCACGTCAGTTGAAAGGGTCAGTTGCGTTTGATGCTGTTCGTTGTACCGTTTTAGAAAGTGGCGCAGCAACGGGGGGATGTCTTCCCTGCGTTCATCCAAACGCTGGGTGGTGATGGTTAAGCCCTTGATCCGGTAGTAGAGGTCGTCCCGAAACTCACCTTGCTGCACGGCCAGGGGCAAATCCCGGTTGGTGGCCGACACCAAACGTACATCAATGGTCACCAATTCACGACAGCCCACCGGGTAGAAGCTGCCTTCTTGTAGAACCCTAAGCAGTTTTACCTGCATGGCCAATGGCATTTCCCCGATTTCATCCAGAAACAAAGTGCCCTGGTCCGCCATTGCCAACAGCCCTTTTTGGTCTTTGTCTGCTCCGGTGAAGGCTCCTTTTTTGTACCCAAACAGCTCGCTTTCCAACAATTCGGCAGGAATCGCCCCGCAATGCACGGAAATAAACGGCTGGCCCGCACGGTTACTCAGCGTATGAATGGCGTTGGCGATGATCTCTTTCCCGGTGCCGCTGGGGCCTTGAATAAACACAGGTACTTGCGTCGGTGCTATCCGGGTAATCAGCTCACGAATGGTTTGAGTGCTTTGACTGACACCAATCAGGCCCAGTTCATCACCTTGCGCTGAGCCTTTTTGAAGCTCGGCTTCCAGGCTTTTTACTTGTCTCAACAGACGGTGCTTTTCTACCGCTCGTTGCACAATCACCTTCAATAAGTCCGGATCAACCGGCTTGGCAATGAAGTCTTCCGCCCCCAGCTCCATGGCTTTCAAGGCCAGAGATCGTTCATCGTGCCCGGTTAACACCACCACAGGAGTGGAGGCGTATCGATTAAGGTATTCCAACCCATCTTCCGGTTTGAAGGTGGGTGGCAATGCCAAATCGTGAATCACCAAATCGAAGCCTTCTCCGGCTTTCTCTGCCGTCAAAAATTGCAGCTGAGCTTGTTCCCCATCACCACAACTGATCACCTCATACCCGGCTTGTTCTAACCAGAGCGCACAGAGTTCGCAAAAGGCACGTTCGTCATCCACTAATAACACTTTGCCGCTGGTTTTCGTCATGGTCTGAGTTCTCCTGGTTATTCCGGCAAGCGGACGATGAAGGTCACCGGCCAGCCACAATCTTCACGGTATTCAATCGAGCCCTGATGTGTATCGACGATTCGCCTTACAATGGACAGCCCCAAGCCGCTGCCGCCGCTGCGTTTACTGATGAAAGGTTCAAACAGGTGTGCCTGCATGTCATCGGGAATCTGCGGGCCGTTATTGTGAAGGGTTAACACCAGAATGGTCCGTGCTTGTTCATCGGTGAGTTCGTCTACATTCAGCTGAATCTTGCCGTTGGGCTGTTGAGCAATGAAGGCCGCTGAGTTTTCCAAAAGGTTTATCAACACCTGTTGAAGTCGCGGGCCATCAAACGCCCCTCTTAAACTGTCCGGGCCTCGTACATCAATGTGCACGTTAAACAGGCCATTGATTTGTTCTGCCACTTGTCTGACCAACGCCATCAGCTCAATGTCGGTTTTATTGAGCTCGATATTACTGGCGTAACTGAGCGTATCCCGAATCAGGAGTTCGGCGCGGGCCACCTGATTTTGAATGTGCCCTTTGATCATGGGCTCGGTCTGGGCCGACGCCATATTGATGATGTTCAATGGATTGCGTAATTCATGAGCGATGGCAGCGGTTAACCCGCCTAATTCCACCAAGTGACGCTGTTCAATGCGAGCCCGTTCTGCCTGAGCTTCCACCTTGGCTAATTGTAAGGAGCGTTCCAAAGAAGCACAGGTGCTGGGCAACATGGCAGCGAGAATCTCTGCCATATAATGAGTGGCCGGGGGGATGTCTTCCCAGCCGTTCAAATAGCAATGCCATTGACTGCGTTTCACACAGGTAAATTGAGGGGTTCGTTCGGTGTCCACATAGGGCTCGCCTTCCGCGTCTACAATGCGAACTCCGGCTTTACTATGGCTTCGCTCATACCATAGGGTTTCCACCACATCGGCCAGCGCCTGCCAGGAGGTCACCCGATTCAACTGACTGGCCCAGTGATTCAAGGTCGCCTCTTCAATCTTGCCCCCCGGATAAATCAACCGTTCCGACAAACGCTTGGCCGGCTCATAGGAAAACCAGGCAATCAGCAACAAGAGCGTGGAATACACCAACAGTTGCAGGTTCGGCACATGCGAAAGTTCTTCCAGCCCGAGCGGCTCAATCAACCTTAACAAGCCCCCCATGATCAGCATGGACACCATCAGCACCACAAACCATTGTAAGGCATGGCTCACTAGCCGATTGGCTTCGACCAAGCGGTAACGCACCACCGAATAGGCCACCAGCACGGCATAACTGGGCAACGCCAACATAGGGTAAGGAAAGAAATGACTGGGGATTGACGGCAGAATAAAGCTGGTTGCAAGTAAAAACCCCCAGGCCCCCACCACAAAAATGGCGACGATCGAACGCCGCTGATTTCCCTGACTGCGTTGAAACCCATACAACAACAGCACATGAGCAAATACACCCACCGCTACGGTATAGGCCAGATTTAGCCAGCCCGCGAGCGCCAGATGAAAGAAGCTGGGGAAGTCCAACCAGGGGGCCAGATAGCCGCCGTCTGCCCAGACACTGGCCAAGGTTACCAACAAGGCGATGCCGTACAACGCAGGAATGCGGCGATCCAACCCCAGTGTTGGCACACCGGAATCTTTCAACCAAACGATCACAAAATGCAGAAAACTGGTGGGCAGTAACGGGTTCGCTAATAACAATGGCACCGCAAACTGGGGTTGTTGCTGCAAGGCAAAAATATGTCCTAGACACCAAATGGCCATGGACAAACAGAAACCGGCAAGCGCCGGCAAACTGGCATCTTCCCGGCGACGACTCCATAACCATACCGCCACCCCGAGTGCAGTCAGTACGGTCGTCCACAAGCTGGTATTGAAAAGAACCGAGATGTCCATGTGTGCATCCGTTAGAACATGACCTACAGAAAAGCGTAAACTTACTTTACACCCACCCAACTCAAATACGTATACAAAGTTTACACAGCCCTGTTTTGATAGACCAGTTTTTAATCAGCCATTACTCAAAAACTTCCAACAAAATAAATAAAAACCAATAAAACCAACCAGTTAGAAAAACACACATAATTATTGGCACTGCCCTTGCTCTTTTGGGGTGAGATGGCGTGCGGTTGTGAAGGAATACCTAAACAATGACACGCTATCCTTCAGGGGGAATCCAAATCACGTCGAGTGAAACTAACCATTAGGGTGAAACCATGTTCGAG
>JBFHTA010000349.1:0-3669 GCA_041590855.1 Pseudomonadales bacterium | reverse complement strand
TTCATTTAAAGGACTTGATCCAGTTTGCGAACGATCGTCCGGATTTAATGTTAAATATTGAGTTGAAGCCACGCCTGTCGAACGCTATTCAAACCACACGACTGGTGATTCAGCAATTGAAGCGAGAATTCATGAATCCGGAGCGTTTGGTTCTCTCCAGCTTCGATTTAGTCGCACTCAAAACCGCGCAATTATTGTGGCCTGGCAGTTACCGGGCCCTTAACCTGGAATATAGATACCTCGGCTGGCCAACCATTGCTAATCATTTGAAATGCAAAGCGGTACACATCAGCGAACAAGAAGTTACCTCTGCATTCGTAAACAAGTGCCACCGCATGAATCTGGCCGTACGCTGCTTTACCGTGAATGATCCGTTCCGCGCAAGACAGTTGAAAGCCATGCAGGTTGATGGTTTATTTACAGATAAGCCCACCGATTTGTTTACCCATATGTTTTGAGCCATCGCATGACCTTATCCCTTTCCGAGTTTAAGACCATGCTGGATCGCTATCCGGCCAAGCGAAGTACTTTGCGTACCAAGCACCGAGCCTCTGTCGCCCTGATTTTCCGTCATACTCGCGATACAGGTTTGGAAGTCCTGATGATCGAGCGAGCGATTAAGGAAGGCGATCCCTGGTCCGGACATATGGCCTTTCCCGGAGGAAAACAAGAACCGCACGATCACTCGTCATCGGCCACCGCCGTTCGGGAAACCTTTGAGGAAGTCGGGCTGCATCTGCGGCAAGATCAGCTGATTGGTCGTCTCTCAGACATAGTTACCCGCCATCACGACAACCGAAGTCTGATGAAAGTCACTCCCTGGGTATTCATGCTCAATCATGGCAACAACTCTCAAGATGATCAGGAATTCACGCTCAATCATGAAGCCCAATCCTGCCACTGGATTCCACTGCAAGCACTGCATCCGCAGCACAGAGAAATCATGAAACGCCCTCTCCTGAAACTGGGTAAATTCAAACTGCATCTAACCCTGCCCCAGTACTGGTTCTCATCTAAAAGAATTTGGGGGCTTTCCTTGATGATTCTGGATGAACTGCAACATATGATTCAGCATAATGGATACCAACAGTTAAAATTCAGTAAAAAAATTAAACTCTTATTTAGTTGAGACGATAAACAACTGCAACTATGCTTAGTAACGCTATAAGGAACATGCGTTTTTTAGAACAGCAGACGGATTTGAACAGACCCCTTCAAAAATAACTACAGAGAAAGAAGTACTGTTTAATCACATGGCACATAAACTTATCAAATACCTCGCCCTCATTGGACTCAGCCTGATCACTACCCTTAGCTGGGCAAGCTGGGATCTGGTCAAAGAATCACACAATGTAAAGCTGTTCCGCTCAACTGCTGAATCGGATCAATTCACTAGCCGAATAGAAGCCGAAGTCAACGTCTCGATTGAAACATTGAAAGAAGTCATTGAAGATCCAAATGCTTGTGACATGTGGCTTTTCCGCTGCCAAACGGCGCACCACATCAGTAAAACAGACGATGATCATCTATATTTGTACTACATTCGTGATTACCCTTTCCCGCTGAAAGACCGTCATGGGGTATTGCAACTTCAGACCACACAAGAAACCAATGGCGAGTTTGTACTGACGTTTCAACTGCGTCAGAGTATGACGCCGGAAGAGTCCACATTAATTGTGCCAGAGCTATTTTCTGCTCAAATCCGCTTGGTCAGACTGGACGAAAATCGCAGCAAAATTTATTTAGAGCACCAACTGAACCCTGGGGGCACCATCCCCAACTGGTTAAAAAAATCCATACACGAAGAGTTTCCTTTTAACTCCGTACTGGGTTTAATTGAATCCGCTCAAAGCAAACGCCTGGAACATCATTAAGTCCTTTCTGCGCTCACAGTTGGCGTTGAGCGCAGAGTTCCCTCCGAGGGCTTCACTCCGAGAGCTTCACCCCGAGAGCTTCACTCCGCCCCCCCCTAGCTACCACCAAGAAAAACAGCACTTGGTAAATGTGCTTTAAGTCCGGTTTTCACGGACAAGTTCGCCCAGCACTTCCTCCGTGTTTCAATATCCGCTAAAGTAGTCGACCATAATAATTATTAGAAGGGTTGACCCATGCGCTTTGGTGCTTACCGCACGCCGTTTCATTGGCTTTTAACGATTTCACTTTCTGTCACCTCCGGCCTAAGTTTCGCAAACAGCGAATGGCACCTTGAGAAAGACGAAGACGGCATTCAGATTTCATCCCGAGCTGTGGAACACTCAGACTTCAGAGAATTCAAAGCAGAAACCACCGTTCAAACCAGCATCGACAGCATTATTGCCGTTTTCCAGGACCCGAATTCCTTTACCCGCTGGGTACATCAGTGCTCCAGTGCAGAAGTTATCAAACAAGATTCATTTCTGGACATTTACGTATATCAAGTCAGTGACATGCCCTTACTGGTCAGCGACCGGGATGTTGTCATTCGTGATGTATACAGTTATTCGGAAGATTACAAACACTGGACCATCGACGTACAAGCGGTGGAAGGGATGATTCCGGAGACAGATAACGTCAGAGTGACCAACTCTAAAGGCACCTACAACTTATATGACCTGGATAACGGGCTGGTTAAAATTGTTTGGTTTCAACACGCAGATCCGGCAGGGGCATTACCTTCCTGGTTAGTGAATTCCCTGATCGTCGACTTGCCTTTTAACACTCTGGATAATCTTCGTAAACTGGTTCAGGAAGAACAATACGCAACCGCTAAGATCGGTTATGACGAGAATGGCGTTCCTAGCCACTGGGCAGTTAAGAATTTTTAACGCAAATCCAATTCCCGGAAACAAGGGAATAACACGTAAAAAAGGCGCTCTGGTTTAAACAAACACAGAGCGCCTTTTTTATCGGATTAAGAAACCGCTTAACAGACGAACTTAACGGAAATCTTCTGGACGAGGAACATATTCTTCGTCGCCTTCGATCACGCCCTCTTCTGTTTCCGGTTTCTCCGGTGGGATCATATCCGTTCTGGAGATGTTCTGAGCCAACAGTAAGTTACCCGCCACATAAACAGACGAATAAGTACCAACCGTCACACCCACCAACAAGGCCAATGCAAAACCAGCCATGCTTGGACCCCCGAATAGGTACAGAGCAACCAATACCAGCATAGTGGTCAAGGAGGTCATCAAGGTTCGACCCAGGGTTTCATTTAACGACTGGTTGATAATATCCAAGGACGAATCAGTACGAACAATACGGAAGTTCTCACGGATTCGGTCTGACACAACAATGGTGTCGTTTAGCGAGTAACCAATCACCGCCAGGATAGCCCCCAGCACGGTCAGGTCGAAATCGAACTGGAAGAGAGAGAAGAAGCCCAACACCAGAATCACGTCGTGCGCCAAAGCCAATACCGCACCCACTGAGAACTTGTATTGGAATCGAACTGCAACGTACGCCATCACGACCAACAAGGCGATCAACATACCCAGGCCGCCGCGCTCACGCAGTTCTTCACCCACCTGAGGACCAACATATTCGGTTCGACGCAAGACAATCTTTGTCTCGGTGTTGGCTTGTAAGGCTTTCAGCACCTCATCGCCCAGACCAGACTTGTCGCTTTGCATACGAATTAAAATATCGTTTGGCTTACCGAAGTTTTGAACCACCGCATTCTTGTAGCCT
>JBFHTA010000348.1:0-3679 GCA_041590855.1 Pseudomonadales bacterium | reverse complement strand
AGATATAAATGTGTTTTTATCTGATTTGGCCAACCGACGTAGTTGCTCTGTTAACACACAAAAGACCGCTTTAAATGCACTTGTCTTTTTATTTCGTGAGTACCTGAAACAGGAGGTTGGCGAGCTTTCATTTCAACATGCTTCCAAACCTCGAAAAGTTCCTGTTGTGCTGTCCGCCAGAGAAGCAGCAGCCATTATTCAAAATTTAAGTGGCCGCACACAATTGATTGTTAAGCTACTCTATGGCTCTGGATTACGAATTTCTGAGGCCGTGAGTTTAAGAGTAAAAGATATCGACTTTGACAATAAGGCGGTTTATGTCATGGAAGGTAAAGGCTACAAAAGCCGAAGAACTCTATTGCCCAATAGTTTAATTGAACCGCTAAAAACACAAATTGAATTTGTGAAGAACCAGTTTAATGCTGATAAGGCCTTAGGCATGGCAGGTGTGTTCATGCCTGATGCATTAAGCAGAAAGCTGCCTAATGCTCAGTATGAATTAGGCTGGCAGTATTTATTTCCAGCAAATCATTATTCTGTTGATCCTCGCACAGGCATTGAACGCCGACATCACTTTGGCAACCAACAAGTTCAGCGTGCCGTTAAAAAAGCTACGAACCAAGCAGGCGTAGTGAAGCGAGTAACCTGCCATACCTTTCGACATTCTTTCGCAACTGAACTCTTACGACAAGGTACTGATCTCAGAGCCATTCAAGAATTGCTTGGTCATACCTCTATTGAGACTACTCAAATCTATACGCATGTGGTTGGTATTTTAGATCGTGGGGTTATTAGCCCTGCTGATTTGTGATCGTGAATGCGCCCTAAAAAACTACCTCGGCAGCAGCACAGACATCATCAGCCCGCCTTCTGGAACATTACGGGCTTCGATGGTACCGCCAACGGCTTCGATCTGGCGTCGGGCCAAAGCCAGCCCCAAACCAAAGCCGCCGGGTTTGGCGTCGGTGCTGATGTGATTGGGTAACATAGTGTTATCGGCGGTGCTTTCTGAGCGTGATTTCTCGACACGGAAGAAGGGGCGGAAGATGTCTTCGCAGTAGGCTTCCGGCACTCCGGGGCCTTGATCTTGTATGTGTACAGAGAGGTGTTGATCAACCAATGCCACCTGCACTCGAACCGTGCCACCCGGCGGGGTGTACTTGAGGGCATTGCGGATGATGTTTTCGAAGGCTTGCGCCAGTGCCCGGTGGCTACTGCTGGAAAGTACCGCCTGATCGGGTAAGCAGGCGTCGGAGAAGTTCGTGGCGATGCTCCGGTCTGGGTATTCAAACTCGGCGTCTTCTACCAACAGTTCCAACAGTTCGATCAGGTCTACGGCTTCTTCGTTCAGGCGGGGCTTTTCATTTTCCAGCCAGGCCAGCGTTAAGGTGTCTTCCACCAGTTGGCGCATGGTGATGGATTCTTTCTTCAAGCGTTGCATGGATTCTTCGGTTTTGATGCCGTGTTCGATGCAGTCCACTGCCATATCAATTCTGGCCAGCGGGGTTCGTAACTCGTGCGATAAATCGGCGATTAATTGTCGTTGGGTGAGAATCAAAGAGCCGATCTTGGCCGTCATGCCATCGAAGGTTTCTGCCAAGGCCGACAGTTCATCGTTGCGGTTGCCCAGAAAACTTTTTACCCGCACGTCGTAATTACCTTTGCTGAACTGTCGGGTGGCCCGCTCCAATTGTTGTAAAGGCAACATCACATGCCGATACAGCACTAAGGCCAAGGCCGTCAGTAACACCAAGGGCAAGGCAATTTGTAATAACAGATGGGTGTATTGCAGATAGGCACCGGGGCGCATCCGTTGCGGTAATTGAATCAGAAAGTGCAGATTGCGCTCGCTGAATTCCCCCCCTTCAAAAGTGACGTCCATGATGGGGTTTTCTTTGAAATAGAGGTGAATCTTCCACTCGACACTGCGCCCCAGCCGGAAGCCTTCGACAAACTGATCTGACAAATAGCCATTGGCCAAGGGCACCACTTGCGAGCTGACCACCGCCGCCCAGGTTTGCTCTTTCTCCTGAAGCGCTTGCAGCCAACGCGCCAACGCCGGTTCACCGTCATTTACCAGAATCGACTCAGCGGTTTTGCCCATTTGCAGCAGTTCTAGCTGATACTCTTCGGCAATGTAGCTCATGCGGTGCTCGGTGCGCTTGGTCAGCACATCCACCGCCCAGAACAACAGCACAGTTCCGGCCGCGATGGTCCAGCACAATCGCCACATCAGCGGCTTATTCATGGGCAGCGAGATCACCGCTTACTCCTCAGTCGTTCTATGAACGCCGTCGTTAATTGAACCTTTACTAATTAAAAACCGTCGTTCATTAAAACCTTTACTAATTAAAACAATAACCTTTGCCGTGCACTGTGGTCAGGCGGTCGGCGGGCATTCCAGCATCCATCAACTTACGGCGCACCCGGCTTAGGTGCATGTCCAGGCTACGGTCGTAGCGGCTAAACTCGCGTTCTAACACCCCTTGATATAAATAGGGTTTAGTGAGCACTTCATTGCGGTTTTCCAACAGCGTCCACAACAACTTGAATTGAATCGGGGTTAAGCTGATTGACTGGCCATCGTATTGTACGCGTTGTTGATTCCGGTCCAGCGACAGCAAATCCACCGTTAAGGTGTTTACCTGAGACTGCGGTTTGATCATGCCCAAAGAACGACGCAATAAGGCATCGATACGCAGTACCAGTTCGGTGAAGTTAAAGGGTTTGGGAAGGTAATCGTCCGCCCCGCTGGAATAGCCTTGAATGCGCTCTTCTTCAGCACCGCAGGCGGTCAGCATCATCACCGGGGTGTGCTTGCTTTTACGTAATTTGCTCAGAACCGAAAAACCATCCATCGAGGGCAACAAGACGTCAAGTAAGATCAAATCAAACTTATCGCTCAAGGCGCTTAATAAGCCCTGTTCGCCGTCGTGACATTGGCGGATGGTAAAGCCCCGACCGCTCAGCAGGTCTGCCAATTGGTTGTTCAGGGTGACATCGTCTTCAATAATTAAAATACTGGGAGAGTGTGCATCCATAGTAATTGCCTGATCAGTGCGCGGTTGTGTTTAAATGCTGTGTTCGTTTCTTTTTAATGGCTGTTCTAATGACTGTTTAATCGTCATTTAGGCGGCTAGGCTAATGCGAATTATTTTCATTTTCAACAAAGAGTACGCGCTTTATTGATTTGTCACAAATGTAAATGATTATTGATTACTTTGATACACCTCCCTAGTATGGCGCTTTGCTAACCGCCTCTTGGTCTGCATCGATGAGGCCGATTTTTTACTGTGAGCACGCAAGATGTCTAATTCGGATACCTATCCAAGCCCTCTCAACGACACCCTGGAAACAAGCCCATCAGGCATGGCTTGCGGGAAGAATGGTGAGCGTTCAGATGACACTACACATCAGGCATCCCCGGTGTTTAGCGGCCCCATCTTGCGAACCTTCTTCTATTACGTGATTCCGTCCATCATCGGATTGATTGCAATTACCACCGCCAATCTGGTGGATGGTATCGTGGTCGGGAATTACCTCGGCCCGAACGCCCTTGCCGCCATCACCTTACTGATCCCTTACTTTACCTTGCTGTTTGGCATTGCCTTAATGCTTGCCATTGGCGGCTCGGTGCGGGTGGGGAAATACATTGGCGAGCAGAATATCCCGGCAGCGT
>JBFHTA010000347.1:0-3680 GCA_041590855.1 Pseudomonadales bacterium | reverse complement strand
TGCCATCCAAGCTCTTCGGGCAGAGCGGCTTTAAGGACTGGGCTAACTTCATATTGCGTCAGTGTGTGGTCGTTGCCAGCCAACTCATTCTCAACCCATATATGGCTATAACTTCCGTAAATTTCTGCCCCGATACAGAATAGGGGTCGCTCATTTGCGACAAGGTCCTGCTCAACACAAGGGGCGTCTGAAGCGTATTTTATCCATGGCTCGTTTTGTGACGGACTAGGTACATTAGATTCAGGAGCACTCAGAGTTTCACCATGACTCCTATTACTAAACACAGCTAACATAGAGAGACTCAATAGGGTGGGTAAAAAGCTACCTGCCACTAAGTTTTTCATGAGAAGATCCGCCATAGTTTACGCCACTCATTAGCAGCGTTTACTTCAATTACGCATCACCGAAGCAGGCAATGACACAACAAAAACACTGTTCATAGCTGCGCTCATACTTGAGTGGCTCAGTGGAGAAGCGGACACTGATGGCTGTGCCTGCAGCGTTATGTCGCCACCATGTGCTCTGGCAACTGCTCTTGAGTAACTGAGCCCAAGACCACAGCCTTCCTGAGTTCGGCTTTGATCACAACGATAGAAACGATCAAATATTCGTTGTTTCTCAGGATCAGGAATTCCAATGCCTGTATCTGCGATGGTCACAACCGCATCGTTTTCAGAACGGCATAACTCAATCAGGATTTCACCGTGTTCCGGCGTGTATTTAACGGCATTATCAATCAGGTTTGTGAGCATTCGTTGGAGCGTATGTTTATTGCCACGCACAGAGCAATTATCTTCCAGGTGAGTTGATAGTTTAATCTGCTTTGTTTCGGCCAGGGGACAATAGAGTTCGCAGGCATCTTCCGTAAGTTCGCTTAAATTTACGTCCTCTGTGATTGGTTCACGTACGTTCGCTTCCGCTTCTGCGACATCCAGTGTCATATTGATCATGTGAAGTAACCGATCGCATTCCTCAAGTGTGTCAGACGCGGCTTTTTTGTAATCCTGCTGTGCTTCTGATGATGACAAAACCGTTTCAGAGATGGCTCGAATTCGAGCCAGCGGGCTCCTGAGGTCATGCGCAATGTTGTCTGTCATTTCCCGCATCTCAGAAATTAATTTTCGTATTTGATCTGCCATGTCATTAAATTTTTGAATCAGCTCAATGACTTCATCCCCATGTGCATTCAAGTCGACCCTAAAGTCGAGTGAGCCCTGAGCGATTTTATCTGCAGCCCGGCTAACCTCTTTAATGCCTGATACGGCCTTTGAGGACATCCATCTGCCAATTAACACGCCAATTGGTAACAGGGTGGTAAAAACAACAAGACTGACCGTCAACAATAATGTGAGCACTTCGGTTTTGGCTTCCATGCATTCCCCCAGGTAAATAATCAGGTCATCGCTGATCAAGCCTGTTATGGTTTGTACCTCTAGCGATTCGTGTTTTATACGATGGAGATAAAACTCATCTTCATGAGTCAGTAAGATTTGATATAAAGAATAGGGGGCTAGTAAACCAGACCAACCAGAAAGATCCGACTGCAAGATAGCATTGCCATTAGTCTCACTTAACCGAATGAAAAAGTGATCCGGATCTTCCGTTAGAATTTCCTGATTTACCTCCCTTAACAGGCTGGCGATGCCTTGCTCCTGATAGATGTCCTGTAGCTCTTCAACGTCGTCCAATAAATCTTCATTCATTTCGCGGTCAAAAGACGTCGCCATCGCAACATATAAACTAAAAAATAGCAGGCCAAATAACAAAAGCAGGGAAGACGCATACCAGAGGGTTAATCTGGCGGCTAAAGAAGTGGGGTAGCTAATCCTGTTTTTTAAGAACATAACCTAACCCCCTGACGGTATGAATTAATGGAAATTCAAACCCCTTATCCACTTTTTCACGTAATTTACTCAACCTTGCTTCCACAACATTAGTGCCAGGGTCAAAGTGGTAATCCCAGACTCTTTCCATAATCATGGTTTTGGACACGATATTGCCTTGATTACGCAGTAAGTACTCAAGTAACGAGAATTCCCTCGGCTGCAAATCAATTTTTTTACCGCTGCGAATGACATTTCGAGACAGTAAATCCATCGTCAGATCCTGAAAGGACAGCGTTGTAGGCTCGACAATATGACTGGAGCGCCGCAGTAATGCTTCAACACGCGCCAGTAATTCACTGAATGAAAAGGGTTTAGTGAGATAATCATCACCTCCATGATGTAAGCCGCTGACTCGCTCATCCACAGAACGTTTTGCACTAAGAATAATAATAGGGAGGTTGAGTTTTCTTTTGCGTACCAAATCAATAATAGACAGACCATCAAGCTCCGGAAGCATGAGATCTACAATTGCCAAGTCATAACGATCAGATAGAGCAGCGCTTAAACCGAAGAGCCCATCTGTCATATGATCTATCATATAACCGGCTTCTTTCATGCCTTTGACAATCAAATCTGCAATGACTTGATCATCTTCAATAAGCAGGATTTTCATCATCCAAACCAATGACAATACAGCGCAATTGAGATGATATTAGGGTAGACCTGTCTGGTTGCTCTGTCGCGTTGAAACACGAAATCAAGCGGTATTCCATACACACCCTCCAAATAGACCTATTTCTGCATTGAGCTGATTCAGCCAGAAAAGCTGAGAAAAACACACAACCTTTCTGACTGAGAGTTACATCATTCAACTTCAAAACAACTTTCTACCGCAGTCTGATTGCCATTGGTTGCTCGAACAAGAATCTCGTATTTGAATTCTTCCCCGAGATCAATAAAGGCCTCAGGCACAGAAAGCTCAGTGACACCTGGTGGTAACTCGACACTGTAAACATAGGTCTCAGGTTCTTCGATTTCGACCACCAATTGATAACGCTCTACCTCTATGGAGCCGGACGTACCCAGGCTAGGGTGGTCGCTGGTTACCGGGTCCCATGAAATAACGATCGGTGATGACACTGTTGGGACATCTTCATCACAGTCGTCTGAAAAGTCTTCACCTGATACCGTAATTCCTGCAGCAGGAGCAGGGATGACGTGGGACAAGAACACTTCACTTTCTAATTCATCACCTTCAAGGGAAACACCTTCAACTTCGTACCAGCCCTCAGGGAAACGCTCAAAAAACTCAGAAGGATCAAGCTCATCAAAGGTTGGTTCTGCGCTTTCAAAGAAGAATTCCGTCATGCCTTGTTTTCGAAGTCGACCCTGAATGGTCGCTTTAAGCATGTTTTTCTCTCTAGGGTCTTCAATTTGTAACTGTTTCCAAGGTTCTCCATCAATCAAACCATGGATGCCAAGGTCGCCGTCCGTATCATTCAGTTCGAAATACAAAGACGCAACATCAAATGGAATTTCCTCACCGTAATCATCAGCCAGTACGTGCTGGCTTGCCAGAGCAATTGAGATTGCCAATGCAGAAAATGTCGTAACTCGGTTGTACTGGGTGGGTTGCATATTCATGTGGGATTTCCTCACAGCTTAAGAAGCTTCTCCTAACTGGATAAATCGTTGAACCATCCAAGTTCATTTCGTTTCGTTAAAAGAATAAGTTCGTAGGTTAATCGCTGTGTTATCGCAAGGTTACCAAATGATTAGATACCTAATGCGGTTATCGCGTGTATACGATGCGGGAAACAGATGGCCTTAATTATCTACGTCTATATGTGCGTG
>JBFHTA010000346.1:0-3681 GCA_041590855.1 Pseudomonadales bacterium | reverse complement strand
GAAATTCAAATCACTTAATAAATTGTTTTACACATCAACGAAATGTGGGTAGGTCTTTTGGCTGTTTTTATCTTTGTTCACATAGAGCGTAAACTGACTCATCAAAAGCTCCTGAACGAGTCTGAAAACAAGCCATTTTCTTCACTCAACTTGTTTAGCTCATCAATAGCGTCTTTATTGTCTTGAAGCCATTGCTCTAGCTGTGCTTCTTTTACCTGAACAATTAGTGCTTGTTGATTAAAGCCTGACTTCATGACACTCACTCATTATGCGTATTAAATACTCACACAGTATTTCATAGGTGTATATAAAACAATCAGCATGAGATCATAAGTTGACAGTTTATGAAGAGCAACAAAAACGCCCCGCTTCAGAGCTTCTGAAGCGGGGCGGTCTAAACTATCTAATCTATTGCAGTATTAAAATCAGTCCAACGAACAACACTAGACTTTTAACTTGTCCGTGTACGGCGGCCAACCCAGCGGCTTACCAGCCAACACATGCAAATGAATGTGATACACCGACTGCCCACCATTGTGGTTGCAGTTCATCACAGCACGATAGCCGTCTTCCGCAAAGCCCATGTCTGCCGCCAACTTCGCTGCCACTGTATATAAGTGCCCAACCACTTCGCGGTCTTCCGGCTGGATGTCATTGATGGTCGGGATAACTTTCTTAGGTATCACCAGGAAATGCACCGGTGCGTGCGGGTTAATGTCATTGAACGCCAATACCAAGTCATCTTCGTAGATGATATCGGCCGGGATTTCTCGATTAATGATTTTGGTAAAGAGTGTTTCTTGCGCTTCTGACATGCTGTTTTCCAATATTTGTACAATTAAAAATACAAGTGTTGAGAATCACTTAGGCAGATAAAACCGAGTGAAAACAATTAATAACGAGCTTTAACATAGCACGCTATCAGCGGGAGAACTAGATTTTAAGAGCTGTCTTTCTGTTTTTGGCAGCACACCCCAACCTATTCCAAACCAATTGATACAGACCCTTGGGATGATGTTATGAGCAAGACTTTACTACTGCTGGCTTATACCCTACGTAATTATCTGCTTGACTGTGATTGGGAACCCATCGCCCTTGGCAATCGCCGAGTGATATTAAGAAGAAAAAAAGAAAGCCGGGTAAGAACCTTATGGCTGTTTTCTTCCGGCGCTATGATGGCTGTCCCGACATTGGGCTCCGTCATTGCTATAGGCTTTGCATCGGTCTTTTTAACCTTTGCAATTATGGATGGCCGCTAGACTGCCCAAAGCCACGACCAACCACCCAGAGAGAGTCGCCACATCCGACCTTTTGGCTGGTTAACCGCCTAGATGAAACGGCGGATAGTCGCCCTGCCACTGATAATGTATGTCGGCGGAATATTGGTCGTGGTTTGTATCCCTAAGATTGGTAATGCCTTGATAACGCAATAAACGACGTGTCGAGCAATCGTATTCCAACGATACAGGTGCCAGGAACCAATCCACAAGCCACCACTTGAGGCTCATCTCGATCTGACAAACGCCCTGACGTTGACTCGTCAGTTGAATGGCGAAGCTGTAACGACTGAGCTTTAAAGGGGCAAAGAATTCAAACGGAACCGACTCCTGTTTTTCGAGCCTCGGCCAAACATGCTGAATGTAGGCATCGAAACCGGCATCAATCACCGTATTGGTTTGAATCGACAAACGAGCAGACTCGTAACCCGTTGCTTCCGATGCCCGGTAGAGTAGCCCTTCGCCATTTTCCACTGTCACGCCCACTTGATAACCGACTTCTTTGTCGTCATACGTAAAGCTTGGACGCCAGGCTGGTCCAGTAGAATAATCAATTTCTTTAACACTTTTTAAAGACTGGTCTGGCAGGCGATATTCCACATATCGCTTTTGGATATAACCAGCCTCATCCAGAATGAAGCGATGGTATTCGTAGAAGATTACTTCTTGGGTGCCTGGCTTGTAGCCTGTCCCGATGATTTGCCAATCAGAGAGGCGTTTCTCTACTGATGAACTGTTCGCCCCGGCCATGAGACTGCCACTGCTTAGAAGCCCAACCAGCAGCATAAGTAAGCCAACAGTAGGAGACGTCAGTCTTGCTTTAAGCATAAGCCACCGGTACTGACGTGCTCTTCAAACTACTCATTACGCTGGAAGGTACTCACGAACCAGTTTGACCAGGAATGCAATGTGCTGCTCATCTGCATTAAGCGCCGGAATATAGTGATAATCCGCGCCGCCCGCTTCAAGATAACCTTCTTTATTCTGTATCTGGATTTCTTCCAGAGTTTCCAGACAATCCACCGAGAAACTGGGGGCAATCACATCCACTCGACCCAATTTCTGGCCACCCCAAGTTTCAAGCGTTTCATCTGTATAGGGCTTCACCCACTCTTCGCGACCAAAACGCGACTGGAAGGCTTCTTGCCATTGATCATCGTTCAGCCCCAGCTTTTCCGCCAACAGTTTGGCCGTCGTGCGACACTGCCTTGGGTAAGGGTCGCCTATGCGCTCTAAGCGTTCCGGAATACCATGAAAGGACATTAATAACCGATCGCCCCGGCCATAAGATTGCCAATAGCGTTCTACTGAATCCGCCAGGGCGGCTATGTAGTCCGGATGATCATGATAGTCGCTGATCCAGGTCAGACCCGGTACATGAGGGCACTTGGACAATCCCCGCGCCAGGCTATCAAACGCCGCCGCAGTCGAGGTTCGTGAATTCTGAGGATACAAAGGCAAGGCAATTATGTGTTCGACCCCTTGTTTGGCCAGGCTGCGACCTGCCTCAGTCATAGAGGGTTTGCCATAGGTCATCGCCAACTCGACCGGAATGTTCTGATCGGCCAGGGCAGCCTGCAAGGCCTGTTGCTGCTTACGACTGTAGTGCATTAGCGGCGAACCGTCGTCAAACCAAATACTTTGATAGAGCTTGGCCACCTTGGCAGGACGGATTCGCAAAATGACCCCATGAAGAATCACCATCCAGATCAGCTTCGGAATGTCGACCACACGACGGTCTGATAAGAACTCAGCCAAAAACTTTCTGACAGAAGCCGGGGTTGGTTGCTCAGGCGTTCCCAAATTAATTAACAACACGCCCACTTTTTTGCTCATAGTGTCCTTTTTCCTAAATAAATCATGATTGGCCTACCTAAAGGCTTTTCTTGAAGACAGACCGGATCAGATCGAATCCTGTCAGATCGAATCCTGTCAGATCGAATCCTGTCAGATCGAATCCTGTCAGATCGAATCTTACCGGAATATGCTATCTAACGCAGTGTTTATGTCCGGGTATTTAAACGCAAATCCTAGCTGTTGTAGTCGCTCCGGGTGCACCCACTGACCCGATAACAACAAGGTGCTGCCCATTTCACCAAAGATCAGCTTAACCACTGGTGCAGGCATCACCATCCAGGCTGGCCGGTGCATCGTCTTGGCCAGAGCATCAGTAAATGCTTTGTTATTCACAGGTTCCGGGGCTGTTACATTGACGGGACCTTCGAACGCTGGATTATCAAGCAGCCACTTGACCGCGTTGATTAGATCATCCAGATGAATCCAGGAGAACCCTTGCTGACCTGCACCCAATCGGGCTCCCATACCAAACATAAAGGAAGGTTTGAGCTTTTTGAGCATGCCACCGTCTCCCAGCACCACACCAAATCGCATCAACACCTTACGG
>JBFHTA010000345.1:0-3692 GCA_041590855.1 Pseudomonadales bacterium | reverse complement strand
TTCGTTACTTGCTGAGATAAAGTCCCCAGCACTTAACTGCATTCTTGCCACCACATCACTAACATCAGCCGCGATCATCGCGCGCTCCAAGCCATCTTCCAGTAGTGCCCGCACTACAGGGTTACGCTCATACATGGAGACAGAACAGCCGAGAGCAGCAAGAATCAAGCTATCTCGCCCTAATCCTGCGGTAGCATCGATAATGGAAAGCTGGCGATCTGCAGACACTTTACCCAGCCCAACCGCTTTAGCCACCTGTTCACCCTTGCCGCCACCATGCTTTAAGCGATGAACCATAGCATTACCTTCGAAGGCTACAGAAACCGGACCTGGTGGTTTAGGCCCTACTGCCTGCAAGTACACAGTTTCATCAAATACTAGAGCTAAATGCTGATCCGCATCGAGCAGAGTCAGATCCACAGGTTGAGTTGGTCGGATAATAAACAACTGAGCGTCATGTTCCGCAACAAAGCGCTTGGCCTGAGCTTCACGATGCGGCGCATAAAATACCAACAGAAAAGAATGTGCTTGTTCCGGAGAGAGTTTATACGCCTTGGACATCACCAATTCACCCGAATTATGCAGGCAGTACGAAAGCAACAGCCAACAGTAACAGCCCTAACGCGCAACGATAGATCACAAAAGGTAGGACACCGATTTGATTGATGAAGGCTAAAAACAACTTGATGCAAATGTAAGCACTGATCGCCGATAACAAGGCACCCGATCCAGCCACCCACAAAGAAGCATCATTGCCTTGCTCCACCAGCTCTTTCCCTTTAAACAAACCTGCACCCAAAATCACAGGAATGGACAGCAAGAACGAAAACTTGGCTGCACTTTCCCGGGTTTGCCCCAAAAACAAAGAGGCCGTCATGGTCACGCCTGAACGGGAAGTGCCAGGAATCAACGCAAAAATTTGCGCCAGACCTACAGCCAACGCACCTTTAACACCTAATAGCTCCATCGGCTGTGTTCTCTTCCCCACCTTGTCAGCCCACAAAAGAATCAAGCCAAAGAAAATCGAGGTAGCTGCAATCACCACAATAGAGCGCAAATGCGTTTCGATAAAGTCGTTAAGCGTAGCACCACAGATCACCACTGGCAGTGTCGCCACAATGATCCACCAGCCCATCTGGGCATCTTGAGTCAACCCTTTTCCAGCAAAACTACCAAACCAGGCCATCGCGATTCGAAACACTTCTTCACGAAAATAAATCAACACCGCAACCAAAGTACCCACATGAACGGCCACATCGAAAGTTAACCCTTGATCCTGCCACCCCAAAAGCTGGGCTGGTAATATTAAATGCGCCGAACTGGAAATAGGTAAGAACTCTGTTAGCCCTTGAATCACGGCCAACAACACCAGCTGAAACCAACCCATGAAAACTCCTTGTAATCCTTATCCTGTTACTTTTGATCCGCTTTTTTCTTCGCTACGTCGTTACGCACGTACAACGGTTCAATCAAGCTGGCAGACTGCCATTGAACCTGCTCCGGATAATCCCGAACGTACTCCAACATATCGACAGCACGAGGCCGCTCAGAAGCAAATAATTCTGTATTAGCCTGAAGCCCTTGCAATTGATCCTGATAAACCAGTCCTGTACCAGAAAGCACATTCACATCCCCCAGCTCAATATCTGCCGGTTTGGAAACACCCGGAGCCGTCACTAAGGTCAAGGCCTCTTCTGTAAAGCGATACCTGGCCCAGTACAACTCATTCATCCGAGCATCCACTGTGGTGATCATCTCCCCTTGTGAGACTGAGCTCAGCTCACGTGTACGGACAGCCAACGCTGTTAATGTAGAGACAGTAGCCACCGGCTTATCTACTGCAAATGCTAGCCCCTGAACCACCCCAAACGCGATACGTAGCCCGGTGAAAGAGCCAGGCCCGGCACCAACCACAAGACCATCCAACATGCTCATCGTGATCTGGTGCTCTGTCAAAAGCGCTTCAACCATAGGCAATATATTCTGGGTATGTTCCCTCGGTAACAGCTGATGATTCGAAAATAAACGTCCTTCATGGAGTAAAGCGACTGAACATGCGTCCGTCGAGGTATCAATGGCAAGCAAGGTAGATTTCATAGAACATCAATTTCAGAAAAAGAATGCAGACATAAAAAAGGCCTAAAAGCCTCAACTTTTAGACCTTTTGGGATCAATAACCTATTAACCTTTCAAGGCTGACATCACACGATCACTGATATCTGACACACTTCCTACGCCAGCTACTTTGTGAATCTGTGGTGCATCAGCTTCACCAGAAGCCGCCCAATCAGAATAATAACCAACCAGAGGTTTTGTCTGGTCATGGTAGATTGCCAAGCGCTTGCGAACCGTTGCTTCCTGATCGTCATCGCGCTGCATTAACGGCTCACCAGTTTCATCATCCTTACCTTCTTCTTTCGGCGGATTATAAATAACATGGTAAACACGACCAGAACCTTCGTGAACACGACGACCACTCATACGCTTAACGATTTCTTCATCGTCAACGTCAATTTCAAGCACGTGGTCAATTTTAACGCCCGCGTTTTTCATGGCTTCTGCCTGAGGAATCGTACGAGGGAACCCGTCGAACAAGAAACCATTTTTGCAATCGTCTTGTTGGATACGCTCTTCAACCAATGCAATGATGATGTCGTCAGATACCAGACCACCAGTCTCCATGACTTCCTTAACTTTAAGGCCCAATGGTGTTCCAGCCTTAACCGCTGCACGCAACATATCACCAGTCGAAATTTGAGGAATACCAAATTCTTTAGTGATGTTTTGTGCCTGCGTCCCTTTACCAGCGCCTGGTGCGCCTAACAAAATGACTCGCATAGGGTTCCCCTAGTTATAAAAATTTGGCAGGAATTATAGGTCTTTATATGTCGATAAGCTAGTCAAGCTGACACCAAACCTCTGTTAAGGTGAGTTGACCCAACCTTTTGGAGTTAAAGGCCGCCCTGCCCTTGTTCCCGTTTAAAAAGGATAGACTTACATATCCATACAGAGATTACCAATCTAAACATTTTTCAGGTAAAAAACGATAGAGGAGTGCAAACCTTCAACTAAACTTGTTTATGAAGATCCCGGAATTACATCGCATTTCGGCACAGCGATAGCACAAGGTAGGTACTCATGAAAAAGTTACAGTCTCTGCTGCAGGAATGGCAGAACCATGCCTCTCAACGAATGGACGAAAAAGAATACGCCGTAAAAATGTCCCGTCAGGACGCCGCACGGATTAATGCATTAGCCGACCTTTACCCAAAACTCAGCTCAGAAGACATCATTAGGGAACTACTTCATATCGCCCTGGATGAAGTGGAAGCTTCCTTTCCGTATATAAAAGGCAATAAAGTGGTAGCGACCGATGAGGAAGGCGACCCCATCTATGAAGACAGCGGTCTGACACCACGCTATCTACAGCTAACCAGAGAACATATTAAACGATTGAAGAATGCAGCGAACTGCCCAGGCACCTGAGCTATTTATATTCACGCAGCCAAACGGAGTTAACTGTCAGAAAGCTCTGAAGATTGAACAACCACCCCTTCCCTTACCGATGAGAGCCTATCAGTGGTGCCATACTGGTAGGTTACTCATCACTCTTTTCCAAAGGGTTTTTCTGAGATTCAAGGTCTTTAACTTCTTTCCATAACTGATCTTTCTGCACCAGAGACAACTGATCA
>JBFHTA010000344.1:0-3695 GCA_041590855.1 Pseudomonadales bacterium | reverse complement strand
ACTGGGGTGGATGGTGATGTTGCCGCCGTACGCACCGGATGAAGAAGTTGGTTAACGACATTCCACCACAAAAAATCTCTGGAGGTATTCGATGAGTTATTTGGATGGTTACGTATGCGCTGTACCCACCGACAAGCGGGACGAGTACCGGCAACATGCCGAAGAGGCCGCGAAAGTTTTTCGAAAATACGGTGCGCTTCGAGTGGTAGAAAGTTGGGGCGACGATGTTCCGGAAGGGAAGGTGACTTCCTTCCCGATGGCCGTGCAATGTAAGCCTGATGAAACCGTGGTGTTTTCCTGGATTCTTTGGCCTTCTAAAGCTGTTCGCGATGATGGTATGGCCAAGTTCATGAACGACCCCATCTGTGACATGGAGAAAAACCCCATGCCATTTGATGGAAAACGCCTGATCTATGGTGGCTTTGATGTATTGATCGACCTATAGCGTCTAGAACCGGCTTAAACGCGTTAATTCCGCCAGGGGTTCCGGGTACAACCAAACCAGCAACGCAATTAACGGGAAGATATAAAAGTAAGCATTCATCAGATGGTAAATATAGGGGGATGCTTCTTTTAACTCCATAAAGTGATCAATAACCAAGCGCGCTTTTATCACAATCATGCTACAGATGATGATTGTAATTACTAAGCTGGGCTCTGCGCGTTCTGCAATAAAGGCGTTTAATAACGTCATGCCGATCATAACCAACCAAAGCCGGTCGAGATGTTTGGTTAAAAGGTGAGGTCGTCGGCTTTGTTCAGTCGTTGAGCGTGTTTCTGTTTTCATGGCGTCATCCTTATCAACGTAGAACATACAAGAGTGGGAAAATCAGAATCCACGCGAGATCAATCATGTGCCAATAACAGGCTGCGGCAATCAAACCGCCGTGATTATCTGCCGTGAAGGCTCCGGATCTGATTCGCAGAATGGCCCAAATAATTCCGCCGCTGCCCCAGCCAACATGAAGCATGTGATTGAAGGTGGTGTAGTAGTAAATGGCGAAGAAGCTGTTGGTGTTGGTTTCGATGCCCCGACCCAGATTCCACTGGTACTCCCAATACTTTACGGCCAGGTAGATCAATCCGCAGACGACCGTCATCCATAACCATTTCATCGCAGTTTCCGGCTGATCATTTCGTAACGCAAAGATGCCTTTTACCACAAAGTAACTGCTGCTGATCAGCACCAAGGTATTGATGGTGCCGGCGGTTGTATGAAGGTCGAGAGGCCCGGTTGTAAACTGTTCCGGGTATTGGGCGCGGGCAATAAAGTAAATCACGAAAAAAATCGCAAACTCAGTCATTTCTGAGAAAATACCCACCCAAATTGCCGGATTTCCGGGAATGCGCTTTGGGTCGAACGTTGGCTTTGTCTGTTCCTCGTCGTCTTTTCCTTCATGAGATAGGAAGTCATCCGGGGGCAGCGAATCGAGCGTACTGGTTTGAGTGTTCATAGTCTTATACCTACATCCTTTAAGCGGTACCAAAAACAACCGATGGTTGAGTTCGTATCGTGTTGCATACCTATCGTTGGCAGAATCCGTGCCATCAACAAACTCTCTATAGTTGACTAAATTACTCTGGTATTTGTATGGGTATCATGATCTGAATCAATGAAATGGGTGTGAAAGCTAATCTTTGGAATGGAGGTGTTGTATATCGACGCGATATATAGAGGGCGTGGCATTTCGCTATTGATCGATAGATTTCTTCGTCTTTAATTAAGATGCTTTCTCGGTACACTTAAGGTTGAGTCACTTCTGAAGGGAGAGAAAATATGCCTTGGATTGTCATTTGGCTAGGCGTGCTGGTCTTTGGGTATCTAACGGACTTGGATTCAGACCAAGTGTTTTATAATTTGTTTTCACCTGTTGCATGTGTTGGTTTTGTACTGATCGGGCTTAGTAAACTATTGGGTTCTGGCGGCGGTTATGGAGGACATGGTGGTTCAGGAGATGGAGGCTTTTGGGGTGGTGGCGGAGATTGCGGCGGCGGAGGTGGTGACTGAGTAAAAGGAAACAACAGTCAGATAGCCCTTCTGTCGTTTCCGAAAGTCATTGCTTCTTTATATGGCAAGGAACTGGTTTCAAAAAAATCTATTTCGCCTGTATCGACTCCCTATACTGAATCGCTTCCGCCAAATCCTGCCCCCAGGTTTGCACCTGAGCAACCTTCGGCATTAAATTGTTCATTAGCCATTGAGCGAGTTTAGGGAGGGACTCATGTTCGATCGCGTCCAGGGTGTTTTTAACTTCGTGCCCTAAATCCATATCCCCAAGAATCACCAGGCGCCGTTGAAAGAAGAGGGTGTCTGGGTCCACTTGTTTGGTCAGAATTTTGATGATGGCATCGCTGTCCAGTTTGATTTCCGTGTCTGGTTCTAGGCCCAAGTGCTGAGACGTTGAAACCTGAAGTTCCTGTCTGGCATTTAAGCCCAGGCAGAATTGGTAGTCGGCATCCACCACGTTAATTTTTACTTTCCTGCCAATCAGGCAATCGAAATCCCCATCTTCGATGGTGGTTTTTAGCGCATCGTTCATCAACTTCTGAATGACTTTTTGTTGAAGTAATTCCGGGCTTTTTCTCACGGGTAAAGCGGCGTAAAAAGCTGGGCGACGGACAATGTCTAAGGGAGTCGGAAGACGATGAATCATGCTTTTTGCAAATGAAGAATTGAAAGGTAGCATCTTAAAGCTCCTGTAGAGATTGCCATAAATACGCGCTTATTAGACCGCATCTGTTCTCTGGCTGTGTTGATATACATCAAGGCTAAATTTGCTGCTCAGAGTAGAGTGCGCCTGTTATCTGATAAAAACAGTCAGGATTAGGGCGCGCTCAGATATTCCCTGAGCGGGCCTCTGAGGAGTAAAAATATGGAATCAACTTCCATGGAATTAGTGTGCCCGGCCGGGAACTTGCCCACCTTCCAATTAGCCGTCGATAAAGGGGCGGATGCCGTATTCATTGGCTTCAAAGACAACACCAATGCCCGCCATTTTTCAGGGTTGAACTTCGACGACAAAAAAGCCTTAAAAGCCATTAAGTACGCTCAAGATAAAGGCACCAAACTATATGTCGCCATTAACACCTATGCCCAGCAAGAGAATAAGCAGTTGTGGCGAGATGCTGTAGACCGGGTCGCGGATATCGGGGCCAATGCCTTGATAGCGGCTGACCTGAGTGTCATGGATTACGCCACCTCTAAGTATCCGCATATTCCGATTCATCTTTCCGTTCAGGGCTCTGCTACCAACTATGCAGCACTGGAATTCTACGTGAATCGTTTCAATATTCGTCGTGCCGTTCTTCCACGAGTGTTATCGCTCAAGCAAGTGAAACAAGTGGCAGAGGCTAACAAGGTGGATGTGGAAGTCTTTGGCTTTGGCAGCTTGTGTATCATGGCAGAAGGTCGATGCTATCTCTCTTCTTACATGACGGGTGAATCCCCCAATACACAAGGTGTATGTTCTCCTGCCAAGTTCGTGGAATGGAAAGAAGATGGCGATGTGCTTGAATCACGGTTAAATGATGTAGTGATTGATCGTTACGGGCCTGGCGAAAAGGCCGGTTATCCCACCCTATGCAAAGGCCGCTTTGAGGCCGAAGGCAAGACCTACCATGTGCTGGAAGAACCTACCAGTTTGAATACCTTGAACATCCTGCCAGAGCTTCATAAAACCGGCGTTAAGGCCATT
>JBFHTA010000343.1:0-3702 GCA_041590855.1 Pseudomonadales bacterium | reverse complement strand
TGGAAAGCCTGCATACGCAGAGCAGCCTGAAGCTGAGGTAATGCCTGGCACGACGATGGATTCAATCTGATGATCCATCAAGACTTCCACCTCCTCACCACCCCGCCCGAAAATGTAAGGGTCACCGCCTTTCAAACGCACCACGCGCTTACCCGCTTTTGCCAAGTCCACCAATAACTGATTGGTTTGGTCTTGTGTGAGCACATGTTCTTTACAGCTTTTACCTGCGTTGATGAGTTCGGCATTCGCGGGTTTCAGTGCCACAATTTCAGGTGACACCAAACGATCACAGACCACCACATCCGCTTGCTGAATCAACATCAGGGCATTCACGGTCAATAACCCCGGATCACCAGGACCAGCCCCGACCAAGGCCACCTGCCCTTGTTGTAATACGGGAATACAATCGGCCAATAGTGCAGGAATGACTCGCGATAGGCCTAAACCGGTAACCGAAGAGTCGGATGAAACTCCTGTAGAATGATCAAGCATACTGCTCTCCTCGTGGCCTTTTTCAGGCTCTAATTTGCTCTCATCAAACGATAAGCTTTGCCAGCTTTCTAATGACCTATATGTTGACGTATTGAATGGCCTCATCCGTTGATTTAGGTCGGGTTATGTCGTTATTTCCGCGCGCTTTTTCGGTGGTTTTCGTCTTTGGAAGCGGATCACTAAAGCGTCGGTTTGGATACTTGTTGGGCATTTCCAAACGATCTTCATCCTGAGCATCGACGCCAATCTCTTCATTAGAGAGATAACACGCAGGATCTTCCGCCCAAGGGTCATCGGTTAACTGGTAAGCGCGCACACGAGTGTTGCCGCCACAAATGGACAAATACTTGCAATCACCACAACGGCCGTGAACCGGTCTTGGGGTTTGTCGGAAGCCTTTCATTAACTCATCTTGCGGATCACGCCAAATCTCGGAAAACGGTTTTTCACGTACATTACCGAGATGGTAATCCCACCAGAAAGTATCCGGATGGACATTGCCCAGATTGTCGATATTGGAAATATTAACGCCGGAGGAATTACCGCCCCAGTTCACTAGACGCTGACGCAAAGCCTCCACTTGATCAGGGACATGCCTCTCGGCCCATTGCAGCAAGAACGGGCCATCTGCATCGTTATTACCGGTTACGTATTCACGATGAACACCTTGCTTTAATTCGTTCCAGCAACGATCAAAAATCAGTTCTAAAGCGTCGCGTGTCATTTGATGGAAAGCATCACGCTTACGGTTACGATTGCCACGCCCGGCATAATTCAAATGCGAGAGGTAGAACTTGTCGATGTCGTACTCATCCATCAAGTTCAATAACTCGGGTAATTCTTTGGCGTTGTCTTGAGTGAGCGTGGTGCGAATACCGACTTTAATTCCGCGTTCTCGACACAACTGAATGCCGTGCATCGATTCTTCAAACGCGCCTTTGCGCTGACGAAATACATCGTGCGTTTCTTTCAAGCCATCAATACTAACGCCTACATAGTCGTAGCCCACTTCGGCAATCTGATCGATGTTTTCTTCAGTGATCAACGTACCGTTGCTGGATAACCCCACGTAAAAACCCATGTCTTTGGCACGTTTGGAAATCTCAAAAATGTCCGGTCTTAGCAGCGGTTCACCACCCGACAAAATCAACACCGGCACTCTGAACCCTTTAAGATCATCCATCACGGTGAACACTTCGTCGGTAGACAACTCCCCTTTGAAATCAATGTCCGCTGAAATGGAATAGCAATGTTTGCAGGTCAGGTTACAGCGGCGAATCAGGTTCCAAATCACCACAGGGCCAGGCGGCTTTCTGGCGGGGCCAACAGGGGTAGGTTCTTGCAAGGTCTTCATGTATTGAGTGATTCGAAACATCTCTCGCTCCTCAGTCAGCAAACCTGGCTATTCATTGCTGACATATTCATTGCTAACAGGCTAATTTGCTAATCGTAAACCGGTCTTTTTTAGTATTTTTGAGCTGTATAAAATCTCGTGTTCGGTACAGGCATTGCCCAGCAGTTCTTTCACTAATTGGGCACGTTCTTCCACTTGCGCCCGTTCAGAACCGTGTACCATGGCAAACAGGTTGTAATTCCAATACGGCTGATGACGCGGCCGTTGATAACAATGACTAACGAACGGTAACTGCCCGACTTTTCGGCCCAGTTCTTTGATCTGATCATCCGCTACGTTCCAAACCGTCATGCCATTGGCCTTAAACCCAATGCGATAGTGGTTAGGCACGCCGGCGATTCGGCGAATCACTCCACAGTCTTTCATTTTCTCGAGCCGGAACATCACCTCGTCTTCTGAAATACCCAACTGATCGGCTATGACCTGATACGGACGCTCCACAATCGGTAAACCTTCTTGTGTTGCGATCACCAAATCGCGATCAATTTGAGTGAAGATGTAATCCTTAGCTTTTTCAGCGGGTGCTTCAGGCGTCTTTTGAGAAAAACTGGGGACGTCTGTTTTATTTGTATCGCTTGGATTAGAGTTCAAATCTAAGTCCGACATAGAACTCCTCCTGTTTCGGCATGTTGTAAACTTGGTAGCCCGTGATGGCTTCCATCCGTTGAATGGTGTCTTCAATGCCTTCCGGCGTTTCCGTGGCCAGCACAAACCACATATTCAGTTCGTGCTCACGCTGATAGTTGTGAGCCACTTCAGGAAAAGCATTCACTTGCTCGACGACTTTTTCATAATCTTCTGGCGCTACCTTCATTGCTGCCAAGGTTAAGCCGCCCCCTAAACGTTCCGCCTGAAACATGGGGCCAAACCGACTGAGAATGCCGTCATCCAACAGCGTTTGAACCCGTTGCATGACGTCTGATTCTTCAAGCCCAAACTCTTCCGCGATGGCTAAGAAAGGTCGTTCAGTCACCGGGAAGCCATCCTGCAGACGATTCACCAGCTGTTTGTCGATATTATCCATAGGCCACCTGTACATTGTCCTGACCAGAAACGGCGCTGTTACGGCAGCTCAGATCAACCTTGCCAAGCCCCACTGAGCGACTACGACCGGAATAATGACCGCCGCATTGTTTGAAGAGTCGATAGCTGAACAAGACATCGCGCGGAATGCCGTCCAACTGATGCGTGGTGATTAAATCCGCCAATTGTTCCATCACCATGCTGCGGCTTTTACCGTGAATCATGGTGAACAGGTTATAGCGCCATTGCGGCAGTTTTCTCGGACGCTGATAACATAGCGTGACCGCATCCGCCCGGCTTAACAGTTCACCTACTTGATCAACCAAATGATCCGGTACGTCCCACACCACCATGGCATTGGAGCGATAACCCAGCGCATGATGCTTTACCACCAAGCCAAAGCGTTTGATAAGACCGTCTTCCATCCACTGAGCCAGCGTTTGCATGACAGCCACTTCAGAAACCCCCAACGCAGTTGCCAGGGTTCGATACGGTTGAGCTGTTAAAGGTAAGCCGTCTTGAATGGCCTGTCGCAACTCTTGCTGCTGGTGATCGGTTAAATACAATTCTGCTTTCATCCTACGCTCCCGATACGGTACTCCAAGGAGGTTAATGTTCCCGACGGATTCACTAATTCAAATACAGCGTTCTGGCTCTGTGGGCGCTAGAGGTTCCCTAGCTGACATCCCAATGAATCTTGAACCCCAAGTCGATGTAGTAACTCTTCACCATGGGCAACGGCATGACTTCATAACCACACACGCGCTCAATCT
>JBFHTA010000342.1:0-3715 GCA_041590855.1 Pseudomonadales bacterium | reverse complement strand
TCTTGAGATACACCAACAGCAATGAAATCGCGGCCGGAGTCACACCGGAAATTCGCGATGCCTGCGCCAAAGTCGCTGGTCGGACTTGCTGAAGTTTGGCTTTGATCTCATTAGACAACCCGGAGATACCTTCGTAATCAAAGTCTTCAGGAAGTTGAGTATTTTCATTTTTGCGCAACCGCTCGATTTCTTCCTGTTGACGAGCAATGTAGCCTTCGTATTTGACCTGAATTTCCACCTGCTCCGCCACTTGCGGATCATCCGTTACCGGCTCACCTTTCAGATCAGCCACATCGGCGTAAGCCACCTCAGGACGTTTCATCAAATCCAGTAACGAATATTCACGTGACAATGGATTTTTCAGCTTAGGATTAATGCGCTCACCTTCCGGTGTGTTCGGTAGCACCCAGGTTGACGCCAAACGCTGATTCTCTTTCTCAATATTTTCACGTTTTTCAGAGAACACGGCCCAACGGTGATCATCGACCAAACCAATGTTGCGACCTTCTTCCGTCAAGCGAAGATCCGCATTGTCTTCCCGTAATACCAAACGATATTCAGCACGACTGGTAAACATGCGGTAAGGTTCTTTGGTACCTAAAGTAATCAGGTCATCCACCAACACACCTATGTACGCCTGATCACGGCGTGGACTCCAGGCTTCTTTCTGCTGTGCACGTAGAGAGGCATTGGCCCCCGCCAACAAACCTTGCGCAGCAGCTTCTTCATACCCTGTGGTGCCGTTGATTTGTCCGGCGAAGAACAAACCATGAATATGTTTGGTTTCTAACGAAGCTTTCAAATCCTGAGGATTAAAGTAATCGTACTCAATGGCATAACCAGGGCGCACAATATGCGCGTTTTCAAACCCTTTGATGGAGTGAATCATCTGGATCTGCACATCGAAAGGCAAACTGGTGGAAATACCGTTCGGATACAATTCATTGGTGGTTAACCCTTCCGGTTCCACAAAAATCTGATGCTGTTCACGATCGGCAAAGCGCACAACCTTGTCTTCGATGGAAGGACAATAACGAGGGCCTACACCTTCGATCACACCTGCGTACATCGGTGATCTATCTAACCCACTGCGAATGATGTCGTGGGTTTTTTCGTTGGTATAGGTGCTGTAGCAACAGATTTGCTGTGGATGTTGGTCCACTGATCCAAGATAAGACATCACCGGCGTGGGGGTATCGCCCCATTGCTCAGTCATCACACTGAAATCCACCGTACGACGATCAATTCGAGCCGGTGTACCGGTTTTCAGCCGATCCACACGGAACGGCAACTCACGAAGACGTTTAGCCAAGGCAATTGAAGGTGCATCCCCTGCTCGTCCACCTGGGTGGTTATCCAGACCGATATGAATAACGCCACCCAAGAAGGTGCCTGTGGTTAACACCACAGAAGGCGCTCTGAACTTAACGCCCATATTAGTCACCACACCTTCCACGGTGTCACCATTGACTATCAGGTCATCAGCGGACTGCTGAAAAATCTGCAAATTCTCTTGGTTCTCAAGAATGTTTCGAATGGCGGCTTTATAAAGCTGACGATCGGCTTGTGCACGAGTAGCTCGAACAGCTGGGCCTTTTCGAGAATTTAAAACCCGAAATTGAATACCACCTAAATCGGTTGCGGTTGCCATAGCACCACCCAAGGCATCAACTTCTTTAACCAGATGACTTTTTCCGATTCCGCCAATGGCTGGGTTACATGACATTTGTCCCAGGGTTTCTACATTATGAGTCAATAATAAGGTTTTACTGCCCATACGTGCGGCTGCTAATGCAGCTTCTGTACCTGCATGTCCACCACCAACAACAATGACATCAAAACGTTCTGGAAAATCCACGTAGCCTTACCTCGGACAATCTTAGGTGATAAATCCGACTCAATTAGTCGGTTAAGAGATGAAAAGATGGCGCATTATATAGCAAGGTTAATAAATGACCAATTTTATTTAACGCTTTGTCTGAGAGTTCTGGCTACCTATATTTCTTCTCTTATATATAAGTGTTTTATATATATTGTTTTTTAGTTGTTTATTGTTATTTATAGGGACCCTGATTTCTGTTGATAAGTAATCTAAGTCTTTATTTTAAAATGTATTTCCTAAGTTATAAGTCGTTACATAAGCACCTGATAAGCCGTGTACAAGCCTTGTATAGTTCGTTGAATAAGTAGTGAGTTGTACACATAACTCTGTTTTCCACAATTCATCCCTGCCATTGTGAATAACTTTTGCTTAGGAAGATCAGAGACTTTTCCACATACAGAATTTATCTATTATCGCTGATTTGCTTGTGAGTAATTATCTCTGTATAGCTTGTTAAACTTTAAAATAGTTCTCTAAAGTATTGAATTTTATGGTTTTTGTTAGAGTTTGATTTTGTGGATAAAACTATGAATAACTGTACTAAGTGATTTATTTTGAAACAAAAAACCAAGGTGAGGTGAATGGCTGGCATTCACCCAAATCAGAGAGGTCTTGAAGGAGAAAGGTTATTTACCGATACAGAAGCTACTGAAGATGCGGCCTAGCAGGTCATCCGGTGTGAATTCGCCGGTGATTTCAGAGAGATGATTTTGCGCGTCTTTAAGATCTTCGGCGAGTAACTCCCCTGCTCCCATCAGAACCAGTTGATCCAGCCCTTTCTCAATGGCAGCAGCGGCGCGTTCGAGTGCATCCAGATGTCGGCGACGGGCGATGAAGCCGCCTTCCGTGGTGCTCTGGAAGCCCATGCTTTGTTTGAGGTGTTCTCGTAACAGTTCAATGCCTTGCTGTTCTTTGGCGGATAACCGGATTACCGTTTGTTGCTGGGCGTTTTGGCTTAGTGCGGCCTGTTCCGAGACCTGATCAATCTTGTTGCGGATGATGGTAATCGGAATATGTGTTGGTAGTTGATGCACCAACTCTGGCCAAATTTGTTCCGGGTCATCGGATTCGGTTTCTGTGCTATCGACCATTAATAAAATGCGATCGGCGTTTTCAATTTCCTGCCAGGCTCGTTGAATGCCGATTTGTTCCACTTCGTCCGGGCTCTCACGTAAGCCGGCGGTGTCAATAATATGAAGCGGCATACCATCGATGTGGATATGTTCACGTAAAACGTCGCGAGTGGTGCCCGCAATGGAGGTGACGATGGCACTGTCTTTTCCGGACAAGGCATTCAATAAAGAAGACTTTCCGGCATTGGGGCGACCAGCAATCACTACCGTCATGCCTTCACGCATTAATGCCCCTTGATTGGCTTCGGCCTGAACATCCCACAGCGATTGCTGAATGGTGCGTAAGTCCCCTTCGACTTTTCCATCGGCCAGAAAATCGATTTCTTCTTCCGGAAAATCAATGGCTGCTTCGACGTAGATGCGCAGTTGAATCAGGGATTCCACCAAGCCATTAACGCGCTTGGAAAACTCCCCCTGCAGAGAGCGTAAGGCACATTTGGCGGCCTGCTCAGACGCTGAATCGATCAGGTCGGCAATCGCTTCGGCCTGAGTTAAGTCCATCTTGTCGTTCAAAAACGCGCGTTCGGAAAACTCTCCTGGATTGGCCATCCGCACACCGGCTGAAACGATGGTGGATAACAGCATATCAAGAATGACCGGACCACCGTGGCCTTGCAGTTCCAGTACATCTTCCCCGGTAAAGGAGTTTGGTCCTGGAAAGAACAGAGCAATGCCTTCATCAATCTGAGTCCCTTCCAGA
>JBFHTA010000341.1:0-3795 GCA_041590855.1 Pseudomonadales bacterium | reverse complement strand
CAGCTTAACTCCATCGCACACCCGAGACATGCATACCTTGCTGAATCAGGCCGAACTCGCCCGTAATCAAGCCAAAGGCATGGGTGGCAATGTCTTCTATGTCTTTGCTGAACACCTGAACGATAGCTCTGCGGAGCGCTTGCATCTGGAAAACGAGCTGCACACCGCCCTGCTTCAAAATCAGTTTGAGGTGTTCTATCAGCCCAAACAAAACCTCAAAGATAACTGCATCGAGTCGGCCGAAGCGTTGATTCGTTGGAATCATCCGGAACACGGTTTGATTCCGCCCGCCAAGTTCATTCCGCTGGCGGAAGAAACCGGCCTGATCAACAAAATCGGCGAGTTTGTGCTTCGCACTGCCTGTCAGCAGGCCCGGTGGTGGTCACTTAAAGGCTTTGGCGATCTCAAAGTCTCAGTCAACCTCTCTGCACAGCAGTTGAAAGCCGACGGCTTTATGGCGCTGCTGAAAAATACACTGGAAGACACCCACCTCGAGCCCGGCCGGTTAATTCTGGAAATTACGGAAAGCCTGTTGATGGACAACGTTGAGGACACCATCCGACAGCTTCAGGACATCCGTGATCTGGGAGTAGGCCTGTCGATTGACGATTTTGGCACCGGCTATTCGTCGCTCAGTTACTTGAAACGTTTCCCGATTGATATTCTAAAAATCGATCAATCCTTCATTCGCGACATCAACACCAACGCCGATGACGCCGCCATCACCAAAGCCATCATCGCCATGGCCCACAGCCTGGATTTACGCGTGATCGCCGAAGGGGTGGAAACCATCGAATCACGTGAATTCTTACGCAATCAAAACTGCGACCTGATCCAAGGCTATCTGGTTAGCCGCCCATTGACCAATGACCAGATGCAGCACATGCTGGCCAGCTTCGCCGCCTGATCATAATCGCCTTATTTGCAGGAAACCGGGCTCATCTCAATAATGAGCCTCCACCTACTCTCATACCTATCAAAGGCTCAAAGCCCCTGAGGCCATCAGCCTATTGATATACACCAAGAAGCGTTCAAACTATCACCAATTTTCTGATCAGAATTGCCAAGCCCGCTACCTGGATACGCCATCGAATGCTCCACTGACCCCGAAAATAGGGGCTTTTATCGGAAACCCGGCCAAACAATTCACATTGATCAATAAAAAACCAGAATATAGTTTGATTTTTATACAATCCATTGGTATTAAAAAGTAATAAAGGTTACATCAGACCGTCATATTGCAGCTTTTAAAATTTCGAATTATTGATCACACACGGAGGCCCATCATGATCAATACCGAAAAAGTAAGCGAAGTAAAAACTGAAATATTAAATGCCAGTATGAATGTTGAGCTGGACGGCAAAAAGGCACGGGAAAAAGAAAAGTGCCGTAAAATGCGTGCCGCACGCTTATCGATTGAGCTTTATCGAGAGGAACAGGAACTGCGACATCAAATTGAAGAATTCCCCTTTGAATAACTGAGTACGCTCGGCACAACGGCCGAGAACAATCACAACTTAACCCCGGTTTGAGTTGTTACATAGCCCCTTCTACACCATGCCCTGACCATTCATGGAAGGACAACTGGTGGACAGACACGTCACCCTCTGATTTTCCTGCACTGCATCAATACTCTCTTCACTGTCTAACCATTTGCACCCTGGACAGGAACCCTTCGCTGTCATTAAAGGACTAAACTATAAAGGACACAACATGTGGGCTTCTTCTATGATGCGACGACTATACGCTTTAACTCTGACTCTGGTCATCAGTGTGCTGGCCGGGTGCAGCAGCTACTCTATTTCCACCGACTATAACCCCCAGCTGGATACCCGCCAGTGGCAAAGCTTTCGCTGGGATATGCCGGAATTGCATCCTAAAGACCCGTACGATAATGACCTCACCCGCAAACGGGTCACCACCGCCGTTAATCAAGCACTGGCAGACAAAGGCTTTACCTTGACGGACGCCAAGCCGGCCGACTTCACCTTATCTTACTTCTTTCTGGTAGAACCCAGACTCGACGTTCATCGCTTCTACAATCATCGCTGCCCTTGGGCAGACTGCCGCTACAGCCGGTTTGAAACCTACATCAGTGAATACCAACATGGCTCCATCATTGTGGACATCAAAAACGGGCGCACCGGTGAGCTGGAATGGCGTGGGGTTGCAGGCTCCCGCATCACCGAAGGCGCCACTCCGGAAGAACGGAAAAACCACATTAACCAAGCCATAACAGAGCTAATGAAAGAGTTTCCGCCTGAGACATTACCGGCTGGTGCTGTATCTGAAAAAGCAGCTAAAACCTATTAACCCGCATGGTTGATAAACTGATTATGCAAGCCTAATACATGCACAAGAGATGACTTATGAAGAGCATAAGCTATACGGCTGCCAGAAGTAACCTTGCCAAAACCATGAAGCTGTCTTGGGAAGTTTATTCAGACTGACAAACAATTGATAAGAAAATATTGAAGCAAATTAATACGCTTATTAAGGAAATTAAGCAAGATCCATTTAAAGGGTCGTTGATGCCCTTCTTATCGCCCAATTACGCTACCACTACTAGCGTATAATCTTTTGGTAAATGGCGAGTCCGGAAAGGATGTATGCGCCCTAGCGGGGTTTCAGCGACTTGTTATGTTATGCATAGTTGTATATCTCTTTTTCGCTGTAGTTGCCCCATTCGTCAACATCATTGAAGCCGCCAACATATAGAACTTCATTATTACGAACCAACCATTCCATTCCGTGTTCAACATCCCAGTCGCAATTTAACTCAAGATGAACCACTGTTTCCGAACCATTCTCAGGATAAGGAACAATTAAGGTCGAGGGTTGGACAAGTGAAAGTATATCTTTTGGGTTTTTAAAATGCTTTTTAGGCTGCCCAACCATATGAAGAAAATCGTTACAGTATCTAATAGCGGCTTGGCATAGCGCTTCGGTTGCGGCTTCGCTAAACGAGTTCATGGAAGTTGCACACGCTTCAATATAAGATATTTCAACCTCGTCTCCAGCATAAATAGATATATATTGAGCGAAAAGCTCAATGTATACTTCGCCCTCTAGCCCATACTCTCCTTTGTGAATATTTCTGATTAATTCCATTGTAATCCCTTAAAAGTATAACGCTTTCATTTGAGGACAATACTGTAGTTTTGTTATGTTTTGACTAAGAATGCCCTTTAGCATATTTCCAAATCGCTTCCTTTAAGTACTCTAAGCGATCATGCTCGTCTTGGGGTAAATTACAAAACACATCATTAAAGCTGCCCATTCCTCCATACGCACCTAGCACCTTTGAATAAGACTGGAGTGCCTTACCTGAGCAATATTGATCATGGGCTATTTGGAACCATTTTACCCAATGATCATTATCACACTTGTGAAGCAAGGTAATCAGTTCTTCTAGCATTTCCAGGTACAAAAGCTGATTCCTTTCTGAAACATAACAACCAATTGTAGTGGTTTAATAAACCCAGCAGTAGCAAAACCACGCCAACCATTAATACGCCTGAATCCTTTCTCATAAAGCACCCTGTATTGGTAAAATCAAATAACCAACAGTGTCTAACGCTTACGTTTCTTACGCTTCGCTGCTTTGGCTTCTTTCTCTGCTTCTTTTTGCGCGCGTAATTCTTCCATCTTGATTTCTTCGGCTTCGACCATGGTTGGCGTTTCAAAGGTCAGTTGACCCAAGGTGCCAGCGCGCAGTTCGTTCAACAAAATCTCGGAGGCTTTGTGTAAATCCACCATGCCCCCAGAACGGCGACAGCCACGCTTTTGGCCGAT
>JBFHTA010000340.1:0-3797 GCA_041590855.1 Pseudomonadales bacterium | reverse complement strand
GGTCAAGGCATAGCCCGGCTTACCATCCAAATCCACGGTACGACCAATCAAACGACCCGGCATTTGACGAACAATGGCTTGTGTACAACACATAAAGCCGTAGTAAGGGCCGCCTGAAGCCATAGGGACACCCAAGGGCTGACCATCGCCAACAGCAATATCAGCACCTTTCTCACCCCAGTTACCCGGCGCTTCCAATACGGCCATCGCCATCGGGTTGACCAAGGCAATCGCCAAAGCACCTTGTGCATGAGTCCAATCAGTTAACGCATTCACGTCTTCCAACTGGCCAAAGAAATTCGGTTGTGCGATCACAACAGCCGTAATGTCCTGACCTTCATAGGCTTTCAGAGCATCCTGACTGGTAGTGCCCTGACCTTCAATCCAAGGCACTTCGACAAGTTCAATGTTTTGGGATTCTACGATAGCAGCCAACGCCGAACGATAGGTCGGATGCACCACACCCGGTACCAGAATCTTACGACTCTTGGACTTACGATTCGCACGTACAGCCATCAATACCGCTTCCGCCAGGCCTGACGCACCGTCATACAGGGAGGCATTGGAAACATCCATCGCCATCAACGACGCCATCATCGATTGATACTCATAGATCAACTGAAGCGTCCCCTGGCTGGCCTCTGCCTGATAGGGAGTATACGCCGTCATGAACTCACCACGCGTGGCAACGTCCCACACAGCCGCCGGAATATGATGCTCATAAGCACCCGCACCGATAAAGCAGAGTGCGCCGTCATCCTGGGCTGCTTTTTCCCGCATCCTGCGCATCATTTCCATTTCGCTCAATGCGTCCGGAACATTCTTTAATTCACCGGCACGAAGTTGAGCAGGAATTTCATCAAACAAGTCTTCGATGGATGAAACCCCGATCGTTTCCAACATTTCCTGAACGTCTTGTTCAGTGTGAGGAATGAATGGCATGAGAAACCTCAAATATTTGAAACCTGTAATGCAATCGCCTAAAACCTAACCACTTAGTCAAGACAACGCAAACCTAAAAACACAAAACGGGGCAAATGCCCCGTCTTATTTATAATGAACGCTTAGTCTTCTGCTTCGCACTTCTCACGATAAGCATCGGCATCCAACAACTGCTCGAGCTCTTCCTCGTTGGATGGCTTGATTTTGAAGAACCAGCCATCGTGATAAGGATCGGCGTTAACAGTCTCTGGCGCGTCCTCTAGCAAATCGTTCACTTCAACGATGGTGCCAGAGATCGGCATATAGATATCAGACGCAGCTTTTACCGACTCAACCACACCGGCTTCTTCACCAAGCTCCAGCTCAGCGTCTACCTCTGGGTGCTCTACGTACACTACGTCGCCCAACAGCGACTGAGCGTGATCGGTAATGCCCACAGTCACAGTGCCATCACCTTCCACACGAATCCACTCGTGGGTATCCACGTATTTTAAATCAGCAGGGATTTGACTCATCTTAAGCGTCCTCGGATCAATATTTATTCAAAAACTTTTTTACCATTTCGTACAAACGGTGGGCGCACCACTCGCACGTTCAATAATTTTTTACGTACTTCAACGACCGCTGTATCACCTGTTGCTGCCGGTACACGGGCCAACGCAATGGCGTGACCTAGTGTCGGTGAGAAGGTGCCACTGGTGGTTTCACCTTCACCAATGCCTTCAACAATCACCTTTTGGTGACCACGTAACACCCCTTTATCTTCCAGCACCAAGCCGACCAACTTCTGAGCCGGGCCAGCCGCTTTCTCGGCTTCCAACGCCGCTCGGCCGATAAACTTGCGATCTGCCGGTTCCCAGGCAACGGTCCACCCCATATTGGACACCAACGGAGAAGTGGTTTCGTCCATGTCGGAACCGTACAGGTTCATACCCGCTTCCAGGCGCAAAGTATCACGAGCCCCCAAGCCACAAGGTTTAACGCCTGCATCAGCCAGTTGTTGCCAGAAAGCTGCCACTTGAGTTTCCGGCACCATGATTTCCAAGCCGTCTTCACCGGTGTAACCGGTACGTGCAATAAACAAATCGCCTACCGGAAGCCCCTGGAATACTTTCAGACCAGACGTTACCGCTTGCTGTTCAGCGGACATTACACTCAAGGCTTTCTCGATTGCGTTCGGACCTTGTACCGCAACCATTGCCAAGGATGGCTGTTCTGTCAAAGTTACCTCAAAGCCTTCGCTTTGTTTGGTCATCCAGGCCAGATCTTTTTCACGGGTCGCGCAGTTTACAACGACTCGATACCAGCCTTCCATGTTATATACGATCAAATCGTCAATTACATTACCGTCATCGTTAAGCATTCCGCTGTACAACGCTTTGCCTTTCTCTTTCAGACGGTCAACATCGTTTGCTAATAACGTCTGGAGGTAACCCTTGGAATCTGCGCCTGTCACATCTACAACCGTCATGTGCGATACATCAAACATACCGGCATCCTGGCGCACCGCATTATGCTCTTCGATTTGCGATCCGTAATGAATTGGCATGTCCCATCCACCAAAATCGACCATTTTGGCGTTCATATCCACATGAGACTGGTATAAAGCAGTTCTGTTTCCCATGGTTCCCCCGGAAAAATTAAAGGTTAATCAGTGTGCTGCACTATTGGCTATCCACGAGACTAATGACGACGGCTTTTGGACATCAGCACTATCACAGGTGCCAAGCCAACAATCACCAGGGTTAAGGCTGGTAGCGCAGCACGCTCCCATTCACCTTCCGAGGTCATCTCATAAATTCTCACAGCCAGAGTGTCCCAGCCAAAAGGACGCATCAAAAGTGTAGCAGGCATTTCTTTCATCACATCCACCAGCACCAGCAACGCTGCCACTAAAAGGCCTGGACGCAACATAGGTACATACACACGCCACAACACTTGTCGTTGGGTGGCACCGAGCGACTGAGCCGCTTCATGTATGGTGACCCTCACAGCTTGCAGATGTGAATTCACTGGCCCATAGGCCACTGCCAAAAATCGGACGGTGTATGATACCAGCAAAGCAAAGACACTGCCTAAAAACAATTGACCAATATTTGCACCAAATACCTGACTAACTAGTTGAATTAAATGGTTATCCACCCAGCTAAACCAGACCATTAATCCCACCGCCAACACCGTTCCGGGTAAGGCATAACCCAGTGTTGAGAAACGCGCGATTCGGTCCAGTGCAGGATTTTTTTCCACGCGCTGGGCAAACGCCATAATCAGTGCAGCCAACACGGTAATCAGGGCAGCACCCACGCCAAGACTGAGGGTATTCATCATCAGTTGAACAAAGCGCGCATCAAAATCCGCCAATTGCGTTTCAACCACCCACCAAACCAGCTGACTGACGGGAAGTACAAAAGCCAGCCCCAGAATCACCGAACAAAACGCGGTTGCCAGGAAAGCCTGACCACCCGTCAACACATACAAATTTTGTTTCTGTTGACGCTCATGTTGTTCAAACCTTGCCCGACCTCGGGCCTTTTGTTCAACCCATAAACAAGCAATCACAAACACCAACAGTAAAGAGGCCAGCTGAGCCGCCGCATAAATATTAAACAACCCATACCAGGATTTATAAATCGCCGTAGTAAAGGTATCAAAATTAAAGACGGATACGGCCCCAAAGTCAGCCAGGGTTTCCATAATAGCCAGCGCCATGCCTGCCGCAATGGCCGGTCTGGCCATCGGCAACATCACTCGCCAAAACGCCTGATAACTGTTGCAGCCCAAACTGCGTGCTGCGTCCATCTGGCCACGCCCCTGATTCATAAAGGCCGTGCGGGCCAGCATGTAAACGTAAGGAT
>JBFHTA010000339.1:0-3826 GCA_041590855.1 Pseudomonadales bacterium | reverse complement strand
GGTTTTAACGCTATCCATACTCAACTGGCTGCTGCTTCCAGTCACATAAAACAAGTACAACATTCATAGTAGAACGTCGGCAGCAAAGCCGCCGACGTAACGGCATGAAGCCACTGCAGCTAAGTAAAGTTACTGCAACTAAGTGAAGTCACTAGGCTAGGTTCGGTTAATTCTCGTTGTAATGTTTATAAGCCCTGATTTTTCGTCGCTCGCAAATGTAGGAAATCTGGTCGCCGTTGTCGTAGCGGGCTTTGTATTTTTTATAGACACGATTGCAGCGGCGTTCGTTGTAATGCACGATGATACTGAGCTTGTCTTCGTCAATGAAACCTTGCAAGTGTTCATCGTCCCACCAATTGCGCTCGCTGTGATAGGATTCAAAGGTGACGCCATCGTACATTTCACCGCCGACATCCCGGGTGTTTTTAGCCATGCACTTCATGCCTAGGGCGTGGGTGTAATCGCACAGTTCGCGGTTGTAGTGTTCGGATTCTTCCCAGGTTACGGCAAAGCCGTAGTTGTCTCTGTATTCATCGTCGGTGGCCCAGTCCATATTATCGAATTCGACCCAGTCACAGCCCCATTGAGCCATTTTATCCAGACGTCGTTTCATCACATCAATCACGCCTGTATCCACGCGATCAATGAAGTATTCGCCTTCCCAGTCTCCCCACTGTTTTTCTACCAAAAAGGGTTTTAGTTCGTCGAAGTCGTCACGCCAGTTTTCTCCGGTGCCTGCGCTGATATAGCAACCGACCTGGTTACCAGCGTTGGCGTGTTTGACGGCATCAATCTGTTGATAAGTATCGTCATCGAACGGGTCGATCAAGGCATAACATCCTGAGGCGTCGTCGATGATTTGTTGAATGCTGTCGGCTTGATAGTTTTCCTGATAGGCCTGGTTGTAAACGCAGACCGGATTGGCCCAGGTCAGTTGGCTGAGTGTCAGTAATCCACAACCTGACAGAGTACTTAGCCATTTTCTTGGGGTGAGTGAGATGTACATAACTTACCTTCCTTTGATGAGTTAGTTGGAAAGGAAAGTATACGTGGCGATTGTTTGATTATTGTTCGTTGTACAAAATCACTGACAATTTCAATGAAAAGGCTACGTACGTTCACGTGTTGTAATTGATGGATGCGTTCGGATACATTTTTTGATGCCCCTTAACAAAGCGCGTTCAGATGAGTATGCTCGTTATATTGATTATATTATCTATAACAGATTGAAAGTAAGTGCTTACCTGTTTGGATCTCATGATACCAATGGAGCTTCATGAAATTCTTGCAGACAGGCAGATAGCTTCGGTGGTTAACCATGAAGAAGAGAAGTACAGCCGTCTCTGGTTACGTTGCAAAAACGTCCTGGGTGATTAAAAAGTGTGCTTGGTTTGCAATTGTTAGTACGTGTTTCAGTACGTGGCTTTGGTCATCTAATGTATATAGCGAGAACCTCGCTGCGGCTACCGATGTGTGGTCTCCTTTTGTGATTGAATCCGACGACCAGCTTACGGGCATTGGGGTTGAGATATTGACCGAAGTGGTTCGAAGAACCGGGGATTCTGTCACCATTGAGCGCGTGCCTAACAAGCGGGCGTTGGTGATGTTCGATAAAAACCAAATCGATATGATGGTGATTGATTCACCACTGTGGAATGATCCGGAGAAAGCTCACTCAATGGTGTTTACTGATGAGGTAATGTCTATTCAGGAATACATCTATTTCCGAAAAAATCATTTCATTGATGTGAATACACCGGCGGACTTGCAGGGGAAAACCGTTGATATTTTACGCGGTTATTATTACCCGATGTTTGAGCCAGCGTTCAATCAGGGGCAGGTCATCAAAAATGAAGTCGACAGTGAAGCCAGTTTGGTTAAAAAGTTGGTGCGTGAACGAACCGATGCGATTTTTATGGACTACATTGCGTTTCGATATACGGCCACAGAGTTAGGCTTTGAACCTGAGCTTTTCAAACAGGGCATGGAGCTCAGTAATACGTCGTTAGGCATTAAACTGAGGAAGGAGAAAGCGAATCTCCTTCCCCGGTTTAATCAAGCCATTGCAGAGATGAAGCAGGATGGCACCATTCAAAAGATCATTGATAAGTACATCCACTAGGCGTTTTCAAAGGTTAGAGCGCGTTATACAAAAAGCCTGCACCAATGGCCATGCTTAACACCACGGTCAGGAAAGCGGCGATCATTTGGTTTTTGAAGATCGCTTTCAACAAGATGACCTCTGTTAAACTTGCGCCTGCGCTGCCGATGATCAATGCCATGACCGAACCCAGTGCCATGCCTTTTTGTACCAAGGCTGCACTCAACGGAATGATAGCCTCGGTGCGAATGTACAGCGGGATTCCGATAATGGCCGCAACGGGAACGGCATACCACGCGTTTTCACCTGCATACTCTGCAATTAAATCCATAGGAACAAAGCCGTAGATCAAGGCACCGATGGACACGCCCAGCATCAGGTAGGGAAAGACTTGGGTGAAATCTTTCCAGGTGGCTTGCCATATTTTCATCCAACGACTCGGCTCTTTGGTTACGGCAGCCAGCGTTGCGGTGCCGTCAGTGGCACAACAGGTGATGTTGGCTTCGGATGTATCTCCGTCGGTATCGTTTGATCTTTGAGTCATTTGTTGAGCGAGTGCAGGTTTTGATACAGTGCCTGAACTGCAGTTTGTCTCTGCTACTGGCTGATAGGCTTCCGGCTTGATGTAACGTTCAAACCCCAACTTTTCCAGCACAAAGCCTGCAACGACAGAGACACTCATAGCGATCAGAAAATAGAGCAGCGCCACTTGGAGCCCAAAGGTGACAATGAATAACCCTATGATGATGGGGTTCAACAATGGGCTGGCGAATAAAAAGACCATCATAGGGCCGAACGAAGCTTTTGCCCGAATTAGCCCTTTTAGGAAAGGAATGGTCGAGCAAGAGCAAAACGGGGTGATGGCCCCTAAGAAGGCGGCCACCATATAGCCTGATCCGCCTTCAGAACTTAGGATTCTCTGGACTTTGTCCGGAGTGATATACGCCTGCAGTACACCGACCGCGTAGCTGATGGTGAGAAACAGCAAAACCAATTCGGTTGCCAGTAAAGCGAAAGTACTCAGTGTGTCCTGAATCATTACCTGTATGTCTGCGTTCATAGTTGAACTCCTGTTGTTTATATTTCTACACTATATTATTTCTATATTTCTAGAAATATAGTATTTATTGGCGGTAAATATTCAAGATATATTTCTAATTTTATCGAAATAAATGAGGTGCGTGTTTTGATCAGGTTGCAGTGATCCAGTGCTGCTTGAAGTCTGTAAATATTTCCAATAGCATCGAAATATTGAAAACGGAGAAGCTGATGAATCTTGAAAGCGTTGCAAAAGCACTAAAAGAACTGGGACATCCAACGCGTTTGTCGATCTATAAAACCGTAGTAAAAGCCGGATATAAAGGCATTGCGGTCGGTCAGATTCAAGAGCGATTGAGCATCCCGAACTCTACCTTATCGCATCATATTGCCAGTCTGGCATCAGCTCAGCTCATCAGTCAAAGAAGAGAAGGGCGTACCCTTTACTGTGTGGCTGAATATCAGAATTTACAAGGCGTCATTCACTATTTGCAGGATGAATGCTGTGTGGATGAGGGTTGCCATAATGAGCGCGCCCTTGGGGAAACTCACTAATCCATTGAATTTTCAAATCGTTAATTAAATGGTTGTAAACACTGAGCGTAAATGAATATGAAAATTGGATTGGTAAGTGAAAAAACAGGTCTGGGAATTCATACCATCAGGTATTACGAGAAGCAGGGGTTG
>JBFHTA010000338.1:0-3881 GCA_041590855.1 Pseudomonadales bacterium | reverse complement strand
ATGACCAAGGAGGCAATGGCACCAAAGAAACCACAGATAAAGATGTAAGCAAACGGGTTTTCAAGCCAATAGACCACCAAACGGTAACACAACAGTGAAACAAGAATAGGCAAGCACCCCCAGTAAAAGGTATTTACCGGCCAATATTGCCACTCATTCACCCCAACTAAGACTAAGAGCATAGTGTTAATAATTACAATTATGGAAGTGAATGCCCAACCAAGGATCAGGGTCATTAAATTAACCCCCAATATATAGATGGCCGCATTGTCATCGAACCACCCCCTGAGCTGCCAGAGACCAAAAGTGATTACCAAGGCCCCCAACACAAGGTGTTGCCTGTGTCGATATACAACAAACGATGCCCAATCGACGCTTTTTACTGCCAATAACCCCTGTAAGCCAATCAGCCCTATCAAAATCAATTCAAACAAGAGTGGAACGCTGGAAATGGAAAGATACATAGCAACTGTCGCTATAAAGTGAAGCTATTAAGCCTGCGCATCAACCGAAGTATCAAGTAAGCTCAAATCAAGCTGATACATCAATGCATCTTCTCGGCCATTTTCTGCAGGATAGTAATTCTTGCGGATACCTATCATGGTAAACCCGAACTTTTCATACATAAGTTTAGCAGCAATATTACTTTTTCTAACCTCTAACAAAATCGAGTCACACTTCTGAGTAATCGCTGTTTTAATAACACTGTGTAGAAGCCGAGTCCCAAAACCATGGCGATTAAAATCTCTGTGCACACAGATATTTAGTAGATGCGCCTCTCCGACCACGTCAGAAATAACGGCATAGGCAATAACCTGATTATTCAGAGTCAAAACCAGAAAAGTATAATGAGGCTTGAAGCAGTCCAGAAACACAGCTTCAGACCAAGGGAAAGGGTAACCGGTCGATTCAACTTCTAGAACCTCAGGCAGGTCATCAACAGAAGCCTCACGAATAACACAAGAGCCTAAAGCGTTTTCAAAGGAGATAGTTGTTTCCATAGCGATCGTTTAGCATCAGCGGATGTTAGCAGCTCTGGTAGCTCAGGAGAGGAGATTACACGCATTGATTGCCCATCACTGGACAGCCCACCAAGTAGCTCAGACAACTCATTTGACAAGCGCTGCCCAAACAATAAGAAAGTGTTTACACCAAAACCAACAGCCTGTTTATGAAAAAGCGCCTTCATACTGTCTTCAAAAAACGCACGGGTGCTGAATTGCGTTGATTGTTTCACGAATGGCCATGCAACCCTATGATTGAACTCAGGTTTTGTTGGCACACCCAAATAACGCATTACCGCATCAATAAATCGCATCTCAACCGAAGACAGAGGCTCACTGTCCTGAACAGAAACCACCACCGAAAGGCCAAGGGAATAACGGAAAAATAAAAAACCGAATGGAGGAACGATTTCATTATCTGTTTTTGATGCATTTACAGTAATAGCATCACCAGCAGCCACAGGAACCGTTTTGCTTTCTGGTACGGCATCTACAGTTTCCTCAGACACTCCAATTAAGGACTTAATATGCGACAGAGACGCAGACGTTTCGGCTGTTGAAGCGGATTGATCCACTTCCATACTGTTATTGACTTCAACCGGTTCTACCGCCGCGATATCTACAGGCCACTCCAGCTCAGGGGCATTAGGCAACGAAAAACGGGGATACCACAAGGATACCCCCATTGCATTTAAGTACGCCTCTTGAACCTGAAGATCAGACAAGCTTAGACACCTTCCGGAGTTTGAGGATGTTCTCTCACGACTTTAGCACCCAGTAAGTTCAGGGCATGCAAATACGCTTTCGCAGACGCAATTACAATATCAGTATCAGCCCCTAAACCATTAACAATCTTGCCACTATGATCCAAACGAACCGTTACTTCACCCTGAGAATCAGTCCCGGAAGTAATTGCGTTGACAGAGTAAAGCAAAAGCTCTGAACCAGAATTGACGATCGACTCAATCGCTTTAAAGCTAGCGTCTACTGGGCCACTTCCCTGAGCAGTACCGCGAGCTTCTTTACCATCAACAGAAATTACCACTTCAGCTTCCGGTGTTTCACCGGTACATGAAGTTACTTTCAGACTAACCAAGTCATATTTATCTTCAAAACTTTTAGCTGCATTATCGCTAACCAACAAATGAAGATCTTCATCGTAAATTTCATGCTTCTTATCCGCTAGATCTTTGAAATTAGCGAAAGCGTGATTCAACTCAGTTTCAGTTTCAAAGGTATGACCCAGCTCTTCAAGACGAGTCTTGAACGCATTACGACCAGAGTGCTTACCTAGAACCATACGGTTAGTGTTCCAGCCCACATCTTGAGCTGACATAATTTCATAGGTTTCACGATGCTTAAGAACACCATCCTGGTGAATACCAGACTCATGAGCAAAAGCATTGGCCCCAACAATCGCCTTGTTAGGCTGAACAGCAAAGCCTGTCACAGAAGAAACCAACTTTGAGGTAGGCACAATAAACTGAGGATCAACACGTGTTTCAATATCAAAAAGATCCTTACGGGTGCGAATCGCCATGACAATCTCTTCAAGAGATGCATTACCTGCTCGTTCACCTAATCCATTGATTGTACATTCTACTTGACGGGCACCGTTTTGAACGGCAGACAAAGAATTCGCTACTGCCAAGCCTAAATCATTATGACAATGTACTGAAAAAACGGCCTTATCCGAGTTTGGAATTCGTTCGATCAAGGTCTTAATTGTCTGACCGAATTGTTCAGGGATCGCATAACCCACTGTATCAGGAATATTAATGGTAGACGCACCAGCATCAATAGCCGCCTCAATAATACGACATAGGAAATCGATTTCTGATCGACCAGCATCTTCACAAGAGAACTCCACATCCGCAACATGACTACGAGCACGTTTCACCGCATGAACAGCTTGCTCAATTACCTGATCAGGCTGCATCCGCAGTTTATGTTCCATATGAATTGGAGACGTAGCAATAAAGGTATGGATACGTCCGGAGTTAGCGCCTTTAAGAGCTTCAGCAGCTCGATCAATATCTTTATCCAGAGCACGTGACAAACTACAGATGGTACTGTCTTTAACTGTATCTGCAATGGCTTTAACAGATTCAAAATCACCGGGACTCGCAATAGCAAAGCCAGCTTCAATTACATCAACTTTCATTTTCTCAAGTGATTTCGCGATACTGAGTTTCTCAGACTTGGTCATTGATGCACCTGGGCTTTGCTCACCATCACGCAAAGTCGTATCGAAAATAATTACACGATCATTACTCATCACAAACTCACTGTTGTTATAAAAAGTTGACGAAAATATATTCATGGCCGCAGAGGCCGAAAACAACAGGTGATTATAAAGCAGTCGTTATACTTTGTGGAACTAAAACCACGAACGGATCACTAATGAATAAATTTTATCCTGGTGAACACGTTATGCTTAAGCAACTGTCCCGCTCTTTCTTATACTTACTACTCCTTGCCAGCCAAACTTTGGCCGTTGCTGATGACAAGCCACAAAATAAAGTAACTATGTTCACTCAAACGTTTTGCCCTGCCTGTATCCATGCTAAACAATACATGCAAGAAAAAAACATAGACTTTATAGAACTGGACATAGAAACAAATGCTAAAGCCCTTGATACATTTGAACGATTGAATGGTCGAGGAACCCCGTTATTAATCGTTAATAAGAAAATGATGTACGGCTTTGATCCGGAGTTTATTGAAACAAACTTGAATAAATAGGCGTCAGGCGTCAGGCGTCAGGCGTCAGGCGTCAGGCGTCAGGCGTCAGGCGTCAGGCGTCAGGCGTCAGGCGTCAGGCGTCAGGCGTCAGGGCAGCGTATTTTTAATACGTGTGTCGTCAAGTTTTAGATT
>JBFHTA010000337.1:0-3899 GCA_041590855.1 Pseudomonadales bacterium | reverse complement strand
CTAAGAACAAGAACATGACGGGTTGCCATTGAATGCGTCGCACCAGAAAGATGGCGATTGTGCTGCCAATCAAGCCGCCATAACCATTGAGGGCAACAATTTGTCCGGCGTCTGCTTCGCTGAAGCCAATCTCCCCGGCTAGTGCGTTCACCAGTCCCGGCATGAAATTAATGTAGGAAAGCCCTGCCATGGTGATAAATGCCAGGAACAAATAGGTTAGTGGGTGACCAGCGGGTAGCTTGTTTGAAATAAAGTGCTTCAACATAAATCCTCAATCTCATAGGTCTGTGAGCGTCTATAGGTGAGGATTTTATGAACAGAGAAAGGAAGGAAAAATAGGCCAATATCCCAATAAGTCGTGAATACTATTCATGAATCTTTCTTGGTATAGTCAATCACCAAATACGCTACTTTTCGTGTGTAGGCCATGGATACTCTTAACTTATGGATATTCTTTGCTCATGGACAAACTTAGATCTCTAGAAATCTTCTTAGCCACCTGTGATGGTGGAAGTTTTGCAGCAGCGGCAAGGCTGTGTAACAGCGATCCTTCCACGGTCAGTAAGGCCATTGGCCGGTTGGAAGCCCAGTTAGGACTGACTTTGTTTCAGCGCTCGACCCGACAGTTACGCATCACCCAAGCGGGTCAACGTTATGCCGATACAGTGCGTAAGATGGTTCAGGATCTCACCACCTGTGAGGACGAATTGAAGCACCTAAACGACTCACCGTGTGGTACTCTCCGAATCAATTCTGCGGTCTGTTATGGGCACCTGTATCTTCGCCCCTTGTTGAAAGCCTTTTGCGAACAATACCCGGATATTAAGCTGGAACTAGATATCAACGACTTCCATGTGGACATCATCGAAAACGACATCGATATCGCCTTACGCACGGGGTACGTTAAAGACAGTCGGCTGGTGGCGAGGTGTCTAAGCCCAATGGATTTCTTGATATGTGCTTCGCCAGATTATTTGGAAATGTATGGTACGCCAAACTGCCCGGAAGACTTCCATCAACACCGTTGGATTGGTTTTCGCATCAAGGAAACCCAACAGCTTCAGCCGATCTTTCTGCCCGATGAAACAGGCGAATACATGCCTTACGAATTAGAGCGCAGCCACATCACAGACGACGGCGAAGCCATGGCCTATATGTGTGCTGACGGCTTGGGCTTTGCTCAACTGCCGCACTTTCTTGCCAAGAAGGGCTTGGAAAGTGGCGAACTGGTTTCTTTGTATCCCTATTTCAGACCGCCGCAACCAGACAGTGGTGTGTTCGCGATTTACCCTAAGCGGGAGTATTTACCTGCGAAAGTGAGAGTGTTTGTTGATTTTCTTACTCGATCTTTGGCTGATACGGGCGAAGGTTCTACCTACACTTGGGCGGAAGATTGGAAGCCAATGATTGGTTTTGGTGAGTAGGGCTTATCAACTTCCCTATATTGTGAATAAATAGAGCATCGTTTCGACAAGCAAACTGAAAGCAGATAATCTTCGTTATCTTCGGAAACGACTTCGCCGCTTCACATCAATAGTGAGAATAATAAGGACATTAACGTGAACAACGAACAACAAATTCAAAGCGTAATTCAGACGTACTTTGAGTGCATGTACGAATCAAGCGCACAGAAAGCACACGAGGCATTCCACCCCAATGCGATGATCACCGGCTACATTGCTGGTGGCTTGCAAGAGTCGACCGTAGGGCAATTTGCGGAGTTGGTTGCTTCGCACCAGCCATCACCAAAGGAAAAGGGTGAATCTGCGATTCTGGATGTGCTGTCTATCGAGATTGCCGGTGATACCGCTGTTGCACGCGTTCGAGATGCTTATTTGGGGTTGATGTTTTTAGACACGCTGTCGCTGATTAAAGTGGAAGGACAGTGGAAGATCTACAATAAGTTGTTCCATGTGGAAGGCGAGCAATAGGTCAGAGTCAGATTGTGCAAAAAGTCCTGTTAGTTGAAGACGAGCAAAGCATTGCCGACAACGTTATGTACGCCTTGCGTCAGGAAGGGCTGGATGTTGAGTGGTTGTCGTTAGGGCAAGCAGCGGTAGAACATTGTCAGAGTCAGCCGGTGGATGTGGTGGTTCTGGATGTGGGGTTGCCGGATCTCTCGGGCTTTGAGGTGTGTAAGGCAATTCGTACTTTCTCTTCTGTTCCTGTGATTTTTCTGACGGCACGAGGCGATGAAATTGATCGTGTGGTGGGCTTGGAAATTGGTGGCGACGATTATGTGGTGAAGCCGTTTAGCCCAAGGGAATTAGCGGCGCGGGTGAAAGCCATATTAAGGCGTCAGTCAGGATTGCTTGATGTATCGCACGCTCCGCCGGGTATACAGTCAACCACTTCTGGTGTCTCTGAAACTCAGCCTGCAAACTCCCAAGTGAATGATTCAGTGATTATTCTTGGGCGATTGCGGCTGGATCGGGAGTTAAGGCGGATCTTTTACGATGGCCAGTTGTTGTCGTTAACGGCCTACGAATACGGCATTCTGGAAACGCTGATGCAGCAGCCGGAGCGCATTTTCTCTCGCGAGCAGTTGATGCAACAGGTGTGGAGAACGCCAGAAGAGAGTTTTGATCGTGCTGTGGACACCCAGATCAAAACCCTGCGGGCCAAGCTGAAACATATTGATCCGGATGCCGATGTGATTCAGACCCACCGTGGGCTGGGGTACAGCGTAAAGGCGGCTGAATGAGCTTAAACCTGAGAATCTTCCTGGCCAACTTCTTTATCTTGGGTGTGGCCACCTATTTGTTGTTGAACGTGTTTATGTCCGAGTTACGGCCTGGGATGCGTCAAACCACGGAAGATACCTTGGTAGACAGTGCCAATCTGTTAGCGGAATTGGTCAGTCAGGAATTTCAACAGGGGCAGCTGGCCAACCAAAACTTTGCGCAAAGCGTAGAGCGTTTTCTAACGCGCTCCTATCGGGCAAAAATCTTTTCGGTGGATAAGGAATCCAGCCAGCTTCGCATTTATATTACGGATGCCCGAGGCATCGTTCGATACGATTCAACCGGTAAGGATGTGGGGGCGGATTACTCCCGCTGGAACGATGTCTATCTGACGCTGCGCGGTCAATACGGTGCGCGCAGCACCAAACGCGACCCCAACAATGAAATGAGCACGGTCATGCATGTGGCCGCCCCCATTATGGATGGCGAGCACATTGTGGGTTCCTTAACGGTGGCCAAGCCCAACCAATCGGTGCAGCCGTTCATTGATCTGGCCATGTTGAAGATTAAAACCACCAGTTTTTGGTTGATCGTGATTTCGATTGTGATAGGAGCGGTGTTCTCGTTCGGTTTAACACGGTCGATTCGTAAGCTGGTGGAGTATGCGGATCGCATTGCTCAAGGACGAAAAGCACAGGTGCCTAAAATGGGGGAGGTGGAACTGTCAAAGCTAGCAGACGCCATCGAAAACATGCGCCAGCAATTGGAAGGTAAGGCCTATGTGGAGCGCTATGTTCATGCTTTAACCCATGAACTCAAAAGCCCGGTGTCGGCCATCAAGGGGGCGGCGGAGTTGTTGTCTCCAACGATGGATGCTTCGGATTTTCAGCGTTTCCAATCCAACATTCTTCAGGAAACCGATCGCATTGATGTGTTGATCAATCGGTTATTAGCGCTTGCTAATTTGGAAGCCCAAGACGGTTTGGAAACGTCCGAACCGGTGTCGTTGAACCGTTTGTTGGATTCGGTGGTGGAAGCCAAACGCCCCGTGAGTCAGGCATTGGGTGTGTCGATAACCTTGCAAATCGATGAGGCAGCTAAGGATGCCTGGGTAGTAGGTGATGCCTTTTTGTTGGCTCAAGTGTTCGATAATCTGTTACAGAATGCCTTGGAATTCAGCCCTAGCGACAGAACGATTGTGATTGATGTATCCCG
>JBFHTA010000336.1:0-3900 GCA_041590855.1 Pseudomonadales bacterium | reverse complement strand
CCGTTTCGTCGGCAATCGCCCAGAATGAGCTGGCGAAAAGAATCGTGGCAAAGAATGCCAATGCTTTGTTCATTTTAATTGCTCCTGTTAACCCCTTCGGGTAACTATCATCGAGAAAAACGTCACTCTATTAGTAGGTGGCCCGGTGACTTAACAGATAGGACAAGAGCTAGCGCAAAAGGTTGCAGTGATTTGGGGTATGTTTGTTGATGTTCATTGCCTGGAGGTGTGCCAGGCAACGTCAATTTACGTTACTGAAGAAACTCGGCGCGAGTTGTTGCATTGGTTTTGAATGCGCCGCCGAGAGCGGTTGTAACAGTTGACGAATTAACATCTCTGACACCACGTGCTTTCACACAATAATGGGTGGCATCGATGGTGACTGCGACGTTGTCTGTTTCAAGTAAGGTTTGTAATGCAATCAGAACTTGCTGTGTCAGGCGTTCCTGAACTTGAGGGCGCTGGGCAAAGAATTGCACAATACGATTGATTTTTGACAAACCAATGATTTTATCTTTAGGGATGTAAGCAACTTTGGCTGTGCCATCGATGACCACAAAGTGATGCTCGCAGGTGGATGTCAGGCTGATGTTCTGGACTTTTATCATTTCATCAACCGACATTTTGTTTTCGATTAATGCGATCTTGGGAAAGGCAGAGTAGTCCAGGCCAGAGAAAATCTCTTCGACATACATTTTAGCAATTCGGTGAGGTGTTTCAGTTAGGCTGTCGTCAGACAGATCCAGACCCAAAGTACCCACAACTTCCGTCATCAGGGATTTGATGCGCTCGTACTTTTGGGCATTTGTTAAACCTGTTTCGATAAGAGGTGTTTCCAAGCCTTTTTCTTCCAGTGCTTTTCTAACACGTCTTGCTTCTTCAGATAACATAAGCGCTCCAGAGTACGATGAGTTTGTTCCATGAGAATCGGGTATAGGGCGGCAACTTTAACAAATTTCTCACAAAATTCTAATAAAACTGACAACAATCCTAGGTTATTTCAAGCAAAACACAATTCAATGGTCTATTCAGGGGGTATTTAATCCACAGGAATCAGTTAATCCATGAGGATCTGGAACTAAAGTTGAGTTCAAAGTCGATTAGCACCGATCAGTGGGGAGTTAAGTGGATCGGTGCTGAATACCGTCAGGAAGGGCGGGTTGATACGAACGCCGGACGTTGCCCAAGGTGTTTACAATAACGAGCCAGTTGTGGAAATTCTGATGGCCACTGATGTTCTGGCAGTCTGAAAGAATACCATTCCATCAGGCAGATCACTGCGATATCCGCCAACGAAAAAGTGTCGTGGCAAATGAAGGTGTTATTACCTATTTTTTCGTTCAAGTACTTAAACCCATTGAGGATTTTTCCTTTTTGGCGCTCAATCCAGGCATCACTTTGCAGTTCCGGCGCTCGGCGACGCTCGAGAAAAATAGCAATGGCAGCCTCACAAATACCATCTGCCATGGCTTCAGCGTGTTTCACCTGGACGGCCTGGATAGGGTCTGTTGGCACAAGTTTTATTGCAGAAGGTTTCAATTCCAGAAGATCGGCAATGACCGCTGAGTCAATCCAGGTTTCACCATCATCATCCACCAGCGCAGGTACTTTACCCAGAGGATTATATTTGACGACATCGGTGTCTGCGTCCCAGGGTATAGACTCATGCAGTTGGTAGGGAAGCTGTTTTTCTTCCAGTATGACACGAACCTTTCTGGCAAAAGGGCTAGTGAGTGATGCAATCAGTTCCATGATAACTCCAGTGATTACTTGTTATTCCAGATCTTGGCGACAGCACGGTCTGTTCCCAGTAAGCCGACGATTAAGCCGACAGAGCCCAATCCTCCAAACACAACGACGGGAATGTAATAGCCATTATCTGCTTCCGGCGGGATCAGGTAACAAACCAAGGTAGCGAGAAACATAAAAATGCTACTGATAAAAATCAGGATCTTTCGATTCAAGGGTTTGTAATTGTAGCTCTCATTACCGTTTTCGAAGACTTGAAGGATCGGGCCGAAAAGACGCCTTAGGAAGGTTTTCATGTTTACTCTGCTTTGTCTGTGATGGTTTCTCTCAGGAAGTACATTTCTTGGGAACCTCTGAATAAGTCCCTCTCTGCTTAGGCCTATAAGAGAAATGCCTTCCTTGAGTTAATTGAACATGCGTGATTGTTGCTGGTTAGTCTATTGGTATCAAGTCTCTTGATGAACTTTTAATGAAAGTAAGTTGGTTGTGCTTATGAATTTCTCAACTAACTGTTATGACTTTCTTTCCTTAGGCCTGGCGCCGCTGATTCAGTAGGATGGGCTAAATTTTGTACAAACGGTGTCTCCGTTACCTGATCTTAACGAACTTAATTTCAATGATCTCGCTTTCCAATAACTGGGTAAAAAAGGCCCAGGTTAAAAAAGAGACTGGGCAGGCACCTTTCATATTGATAGTGAGTAATTTGTCAGCAAGAGAATGAAGGTGGAACTAAAGTAATTTAGAGGAAACAGGGCAGAAAATGCCTGTAAAAGTTAAAGTAAAAACTCTAGTTGTAATTACCTGTAAGCCCTGATGTTCCTTACTTTGAGACAGGTGAGGTTAGTGTAAATACTCTAAGTGTTTACAAAGTCAAACTTCCAAGGATTGTCGTAACAATGTCGTTGAATCACATAAGTCAAAGTGGTTTTATTTACACAAAGTTACAAAACATCAGTGGATGATTACAAAGAATTCAATAACAAAACTTATAGGGACTAAAAGATGGAAACGAAAGATACGGTAATTAACCAACAGTTAGCAGGTAAACACGTTCTTATCACAGGCTGTACAGGCTTCTTGGGTAAAGTCTTGCTTGAAAAATTGTTGCGAACTAACCCGGATATAGGTGGCATTCATTTGCTGGTTCGTGGCAGTCAGAAGTACGCAACCGTTCGTGAGCGTTTCGAGGCTGAAATTCAGAGCTCTACGGTATTTAATTACATGCGATCTCAAGATGCGGCAGCGTTTGATAATCTGTGTGAAGAAAAAATTCATGTTGTGGCGGGTGAAATCACCCAACCCAAGTTTGGAATGAGTGACAAGGATTTCCAAACATTAGCTGATAAGTTGGACATGATTGTAAACTCGGCTGCGAGCGTTAACTTCCGTGAAGAACTGGACAAAGCATTGACCATTAATACGCTTTGCCTTAACAACTTGCTGGAGCTGTCCGAGCTTGGTGATTTGCCGGTAGTTCAAATCTCAACCTGTTACGTGCATGGTTTCAACACTGGTGATATCTATGAAGAAACCAAAGCACCTTCAGGTCAGCCTTTCCCACGTAATGAAAAAGGTCAGTTCCTTATTCATGACATCGTTCAGAAGCTGAAGAAGAAAATTTCCAAGGTCAAAGAGAAAGCAAAATCTAAAGAACAGCTTTCTAAGATGTTGGTGGATTTGGGGATTGAAGAAGCCCATAAGTACGGCTGGAACGATACGTACACTTTCACCAAGTGGATGGGTGAGCAATTATTGATGGAGAGGCTTTACAATAAGTCGCTGTCGATAGTTCGTCCGGCCATCATTGAAAGTACCTTGTTAGGCCCTCAGCCTGGCTGGATTGAAGGTGTTAAAGTAGCCGATGCGATTATCTTTGCTTATGCACGCGGAAAGATTGCTATGTTCCCGGGCGATGCAAATGCAGTGATCGATATTATCCCAGCAGATTTGGTGGCTAACTCGATTGTTCTGGCGATGGCTAAGACGTTTAAATCGCCGAACCAGTGCAACATATATCAAAGCTGCAGCAGCGGCTCGAATCCGGCACGTATCGGCCAGTTACGTGATTACATGGTGGATGAAGGTACAGCAAACTTTGAGGCGTATCCTAAGCTGTTCCGTGGTAAGCGTCCTGCTGATTACTTCCCGCTG
>JBFHTA010000335.1:0-3909 GCA_041590855.1 Pseudomonadales bacterium | reverse complement strand
AGAGGACAACAGCATGACAGCCAGGATTCGTATACTTTTTCTCAGCAGTGTGTTGGTGATGTTATCTGGGTGCGCGTTATTTGCACCTAAAGCGCCAGGCGTGGACCGTCCCTACACCGGGTTTATGGATGATTACCGTTCTTTCAATGATGTGGAAGTGGATGAGCGGGAGTTTGTAGCGGCTAAGGCCTGGATTGCGCCAGGCGTCGATCTCAGTCGATATCGGACGGCCATAGTGGAACCGATTCGCATTGAGCGCGGTATTCATCGCGACCGTCAGGTTACTAATAAAGCGTTAAACGATATTCGTAAATACATGGCGCAGGCGATGTCGCAAAAACTGCAGACCTACTATCGAGTGTCGGATCAACCCTACGGTAAAACCTTAAAAGCGCGGGTAGCCATCACTGGTCTGGAAACTAAAGACGAAGCGCTGAGGTTTTACGAGTTTTTACCTGCAGGGTTAGCTATTACCGGTGTGTCTAAAGCCATCGGCATACGCGATGAAGAAATTTACATTTTTGCCGAAGCCGAGTTTGTAGATAGCGCAACCGATGAGGTTGTTGCGAAAACTCTGGTGGGCATGGTCGGGCAGGAACGCCTGGAAAATAAGTGGGAAGAAATCACCTTGGCGAAGGTAAAAACGTCGATCGATCAATGGATTGAACAGCAGGTAGTAGCGTTAAAAGAAGCCAAGTCACAAAACCTGATTGTCAGTCATACGCCAGCCCAGGAGCATTCGGTAGAGATTGATTGATTATAAATCGATCGAAAGATGTTACCTCAAGTCAAGTTTATGAGCTCCTGAGTCAAGCATTGTTTGTTTGAATTTCATACAGTACACCTAACGGCGAAAGGCAACCACAAGTTGCTGGCCGCCAACACCAGTGTCTCAACCAAGAGGTTTTTAGTATGGAATTCACAACACAGTATGAAGTTTTTGTACCCCATAACAGCATTGAGCAAGCGAACCACGATGCCTTGTGTGATTATTTTTCAGAAATTTGTTATTGGTAAGTTGTTTATTAGTAAGATGATTTTTGATCGTAAATCATAGTTTCCTTCCCCGGATTTCAAGGCATTGGTGTGACGCTCGTTGACCAATGCTAGAGGAACCTCCAGAGCCAGAGAGCCAGCTTGGACGTGGTCAGAGGTTCCTTAATGACGCAGCCATCGGTCCAGCTTCTCCTGAAGTGTATTCGGACTGATGGGCTTGCTCATGTAATCATTCATACCGACATCAATACACATTTCCATATCGCCTTTCATGGCATTGGCGGTCAGAGCAATGATCACGGTATCCTTGTGCGCTTCATTGCATTCGCCGTTTCGTATGGCTTTGGTGGCTTCATAACCATCCATGACCGGCATTTGGCAGTCCATTAAAATCAGGTCGTAGGGCTCGTTCTCCGGTGCGGTTTTTAAATAATGCAGCGCTTCCTGACCGTTGCCTGCGGTGTCTGCCTGATAACCCAGTCGTTCCAATAATCCCAATGCCACCTGTTGGTTGATCAGGTTATCTTCCACCAGCAGAATCTTGGCGTGTGCCGCTTCGGGAGGGCGTTTTAGGCTGTGAATGTGGTGGTGGGTCACCAAAGGTGTGGCCGTTTTAAGGGCTGCACCGCCGTCTAAAACCACCGACAGTGCATCGTAGATGTCCTGCAGGGAGGCCGGCTTCGGAAAATAGCCTGCAAATCCAATGCTGGAAAAGTAATTACCGTCTCCACGTTCACCGATAGAGGTCATCAAAATCAGGTGGATGTCTGCATATCGTAGATCGGCTTTGATTTTACGGCCCAGTTTGGCACCGTCCATCGCTGGCATGTGCATATCAAGAATGGCGACTTTAAAATGTTTTGGCGGGTGTTGTTCCAGGCAATGCAGGGCATCGTGGCCGCCGGTGGCTTCAGTGATCACTGCACCCCAGCTTTCCAGCTGTTCCCTGAGCACCAGTCGGTTGGTGGCGTTGTCGTCCACCAGCAGGATGGGCACGCCGGACAAGTTCACCTTAGGTAGATTGGGGAGCACTTGTTCACTTGGTTGTAAATTTACCGAGAAATTAAACTGACTGCCTTTATCCCCTTCGCTGATTAACGTAATGCCTCCGCCCATCAGTTCGCAAAGCTGTTTGCTGATGGCCAATCCCAGCCCGGTACCGCCGTATTTACGGGTGCTGGAATCGTCCAGTTGTGAAAACGACTGAAACAGAATGGCTTGTTTTTCCTTCGGAATGCCAATGCCGGTATCCGAGACGGAGCCGTACAGAATCAGACCCATCCGACCGACGTTTTCCAGCTTAACCTTGATGACCACTTCGCCTTCTTCGGTAAACTTGATGGCGTTTGACACCAGATTGGTCAGTACCTGACGAATACGCCCCGGATCGCCCTGTACCATACGATGCGGGACATGATGAATGTCCAGGATCAGTTCCAGCCCTTTCTTTTGCGCCAGGTGGGCCATGTTGCCAGCCAGGTCGTCCAGCAGGCTGCGCAGGTCAAAATCGAGCGTTTCAATATCGAGTTTGCCCGCTTCGATTTTGGAAAAATCAAGGATGTCGTTAATCACCGTTAATAGTGATTCCGCACTGGACCGGGCCATGCTGATGTAATGGCTTTGCTGTTTGTCGAGCGGGGTGTGATCCATCAGTGTCAGCATACCAAGCACTCCGTTAATAGGGGTGCGGATTTCATGACTCATGTTTGCCAGAAACTGTGATTTGGCTATGGTGGCTTGCTTGGCGAGAATGATCTGATGTTCCAATTCGGTTTTGGTGTCGACCAGTTGCTCTGTGTGTTCGTTGAACTGTGTGGCTAGCTCGCCCAGTTCACCGGAAGGAATATTCTGAATGGCCGGTTTACGGGATGCAGTCAGCTTTTCCAGGTCAATGTGTTTGATCTGCGAGGTAATGTGGATCAAAGGCTGTACTAACGTACGTTGCATAATGGCGAAACCCACTAATAAACTGATGGTCAGTACGATAAATGACGCCATCAGCATGGCATCAATGATGTTATTACTGGCGGCAAAGGCCAGCTGTTCCGGAGTGACAGTAATGACCTTCCAGTAGGTACCCGGCACACTAAACACATTCACCAGCACCGGCTCTTTTAAAATGGGGTCGGTGGCAATGCTTAACTGGGTGGAGAACACTTCATCCTGGGAAATGGGTTTGGTTAACATTCGAACGATACGACGGGCTTCGTCCAGTTCTATCTGATAACTTTCTTTTGATAGCTTAATCGCCAACTGTTCAGCGTTGGCGGATAAGGTTTGTCGGGCGTTCAAGGTGTTCAGTCCTTGCGCCAACTGATTAAAATGGAGGGAGTTGTCCGCCAGGTCGCCAATATTAAGGTAGTCTTCGGTTGGATTACCCTGTGCGTCTTTCCCATAGTGCTTGGTCAGTTGTTGATCCGGGTGTGAAAGGAAGGTGTCATTTCTGTCCAATGCGAATGCATAGCCGCCAAAGCTTTTGGCTTCGTTGGCCAGAAATTCGCTCAGTCCCTCCAGTTTGATGTCGACTGTGGCCACACCATAAAAGCGCCCGTCTCTGAACATAGGCGCTGTTGCCGTGACCATGGATTGGTAGGAGTAAGGGTCCATGTAGGAACGTGACCAATAGATTTGCCCCGGTTTGATCAACTTGGCCGGTACGTACCATTCCTCTTGATGATAACCGCTGCCCGCCGGGTGATTGTAATCGTCGTAATATTTCAGGGCATTGGATTGCTCCCGCCCCCAAAAGAAGCTGCGACGTTCAATGTTGGGATCGTATCGGTACGGTTCCGGCCAGATACCGCCACCCGCGATGAAATGCTCTGTCCCTTCGTAATCCAGAATGTTTCTGATGACCTCCATGTGTAAGGCATCATCCTGGGGCAGAGCTTCCCCGGCATTGGCCATGGCCGT
>JBFHTA010000334.1:0-3937 GCA_041590855.1 Pseudomonadales bacterium | reverse complement strand
TGGAATGCCCTGAACTTGGGAAGTTTGCACTCTCCCCCAATCCCACCAAGCAGCAGGAATTAAAACAGCAGTTACAAACTATTTTCAGGCAAAAGACCATGGACGAATGGCAACAACTCTTTGCACACGAGGATGTCTGCGTGGAACCCGTTTTGACCGTAAAAGAGGCCTCCGAACATCCGCATTTTATTGCCAGAGGCTCTCTAAAGACGACAAAAATCGGAGACCAGGAGATCAAGCAACTGGCTTATCCGGTAAAACACTACCGTTAATCGCCTGGCCACTTATTGAAAAACAACTACCCTCGATACCATAAAGCGATCGCCTACGCTGATCGCTAGAGAACCAAATTCGCTAGTTGATTTCAGGAATTACCGGTTAGCTAATTGCTAGAATATTGCGTTATTCAAAATATTGAACAATCTGTTCCAATTTACACCCAACGCCAAACTCCTTACGTCAAACCAATGACACTCACAAAAAAAGTCTTCTAACCTACTGTTTGTCTTGAACTATCTGCGCCTAACTGTATGCCAGATAGATTCGCTGTTTCTTAAATTGAATCCACCGTTCCTTTTTTATACCCAAGCCTGCGTACTGACGTTGCATACCCAATGGAAGGCTTGCCTATCTTGACTAGGGTTTATAAACCAACCACTGATAAGGAAAGTTAAGAATGAAAACAAAGCTCACTCCTTTGTTTGCTGCGGTTTTGGGCGTGGCCTGTGGCTCTGCTCAAGCGCATATGGACATCAACGTAAACGGATTTTTATCCGCTGGGGTAGCAACAGCCTCCACCGATGAAATTGCCGAAGGCATTATCGACGAAGACGCCACCTTTAAAGAAGACACCACCCTGGGTATTCAAATCAGCGCCCCGGTAAGTGACCGATTTTCTCTAACAGGTCAGTTGGTGGCTCGTGGTACCGAAGACTACGACGTCGATGCCAGCTGGGCTTATGCCAGTTTTGAAGCATCCGACGAATTAACCTTAAGGATCGGACGTCTTCGCGTTCCCTTCTTTTACTATTCCGACTTCCTGGAAGTAGGTTTTGCCTACAATTGGGTTCGTCCACCTACTGAGGTCTACCGAATCGGTTTCTCTTCTGTAGACGCTATAGACGCGACATATAACATAGAGTTAGGAGATATCGAGAGCTCCTTCCAGGTTTACTACGGTCGATTTGATGATGACGTCAACATTGGCGGAAACGAGATTCCATTTGAGTTAACCAATTTTGCAGGTGCTGTCGCGACCTTCACCTGGAATGAGTTTTCGACTCGTCTGACTTACCACCAGGCAGACATCGAAGCCCCTACATTGGGTATTGGCACGGATGATCCTGAAGAAAGTTGGTTTGGCGGTATCGCCTTCATCTATGACGACGGAGATAACTTAGCCGTTGCCGAATGGACCACAATCGATCACGAAGCCGTAGCTCTGGTAGATGACGTTGCCTGGCTGGCCATGTACGCACGTCGTTTGAACGACCAGTTCACCGTTCACGTCACCTACGCCAATGAAGACGATGCACAAGACGAAACAGGCCAAGACGCTTTAATCAATGATCAGGAAAGCTACATTGGCGGTGTTCGCTACGACATCGAAAGCAACGTCGCGCTGAAGCTGGAAGTTAAGTACAACGACGAGAAAACCCGCAACGGTGCGGACGGCGAAGACGGCATAATCTACAGCGCTGCTGTTGATATGGTTTTCTAAAGGAGAATGATGATGCTGAAAAAAACACTGCTTGCTATGTCACTCGTGACCAGCCTGGCTGGGGCATCCCTCAGCGCTGCTGAAACGGCCGTCATCGTTCATCCTAACAATGGCAACGCCGCTTTGGATTCGGACACCATTAAAAAGATCTTTCTTGGGAAGAGCAAAAAATTTCCGGATGGAAACGAAGCCATTCCAATAGATCAAGGAGACGACAGCCCGGTGCGTTCCGGCTTTTTGGAGAGCGTGGTTGGAAAATCACCCAGCCAGGTCAAATCCTATTGGTCGAAACGGGTATTTACCGGGAAAGGCACACCGCCCAAACAAGTACCATCAGGTGCTGAAGTCAAAAAACTCGTTTCTGAAAACCCCGCCACCATTGGCTATATCGACGCCAGTGAAGTGGACGGCTCAGTGAAGGTGGTATTTACCTTTTAACCCGTCCACGAAACAATGGGGTCAGAGTAAACCTATGATAAATATTGAGCTGGGCTGTATTTTTTGTCTGCTCTAGTTGCCCTTACTCTGACCCCAATTGATTCTGTTTTTCCAATAGTTACATAAATAAAAACGCCACCCATAATAGGTGGCGTTTTTAATTATCGTGCGAAGTAAGATATGGCATTAGACATGTTTCATGATGATCGACGAGCATTCATTGATCATCATGTGGAGCGGCTCTTCAAATTTGTTGATCCAAAAAGACATCCACTACTCTATCGTATGCACTGCGAGTTCTATGATGATCCTGTTTTCAATACAAATCAGTGTAATGAGTTAGTTCATGAACTCATAGCACTTCGAGTGTCTTTAGAAACAGCGGTATCCGAAAAGTATTTAATTTCATTGATTGACCGCCTTCTGCCCTTTTTTAGTCAGACTTTCCAGGCTAACGGCGAAGTTCGCTGTGTCAGTGATTAATTGCACTTAACATTAGTGCTGGGAGCAAGACGATTGGGACTTGTTAGCATCTCCCGTCTCCCGTCTCCCGTCTCCCGTCTCCCGTCTCCCGTCTCCCGTCAAATCTTAAACTGAGACGTAATGTTATTCATCTCAACCGACACCTGATTCAACTCAGAAGCCAGCCGCCCCAAAGTTGCCGCTTCGTCGGCGGTTTCATTAGATTGCTGCAGAATATCCGCCACAGAGTTCACTATGTCCTCTGATACCTGTTGCTGAACATTCACGGCTTCAGAGATGCGCTGATTCATAGATTGAATCGAAGAAATCACTTCAGAGATATTCACCAAGGCTTCGCCAGCTTTTTCTGAGTTTTCAACACCAGAGGCCGCTTGTGATGTTCCTGTGTCCATCACCGCCACAGCATTCTGGGACGCCGAGATCAGGTTGCCTATGGTGCCACTGATCACTTCAGTGGATTCCTGAGTTTTAGATGCCAGCGCCCTCACCTCGTCTGCCACCACGGCAAAGCCACGGCCTTGTTCACCGGCACGGGCCGCCTCAATCGCCGCATTCAGCGCCAACAGATTGGTTTGATCAGCAATACCTTTAATCACTTCTAATACGCTGCGTACCTGGTCGGTATCAGCTTCCAGTTTTCGGATCACCGCTGCAGCATCGCTCACCCCATCGGACAGGCTTCGAATGGAGGCCATGGTGTTATTAACCACCGTTTGACCTTGCTGGGATTCTTTATTGGCTTCATCTGCACTTTCTACGGCAGAGGCCGCATCTTGCACGATGGATTCCATACTGCTTTGCATACGGTCCACAGAATCTTTTGAGGATTGCGCCGATCTGCGTTGATGCTCCAGGTTATCATTCACCTGATTCATCAAGTGATTTAACTGACCGGATAACTCATGCAATGGCCCGGCGGAGTTAACTACCTTACCGATCACACCGCGCAGCTTGGCTACAAATTCGTTAAACCAATGCACCAGCTCGCCAACTTCGTCTTGTGATTCTGTGGTTAAAGACACGGTCAAATCCCCGTTTTCCTGGGCGATGTCCCGTAATGATCTGACAACTTCTTTAATACTGTTGCTGATAGAACGACTGATCCACACGGAGAAAAAGGCAATCACGCCAAAGGTGATTAACCCAATAACGATTCCCTGAATGAACATATCCTGCCCGACTTCTTCAGCCCGATAGATCAACGCATCAAACTGTTGTCGGTTGGCCTGACTAAAGTTTTGCAACAACTCAGACGTTTCATTTAATTGTGCTGTCATTTTCTGGGTCAGGTTGGCC
>JBFHTA010000333.1:0-3970 GCA_041590855.1 Pseudomonadales bacterium | reverse complement strand
TATCCAACTTTAACTGCTCAGGATAACTCACTTCACACCTCACCCTTGTTAACCTACCCCAGAGAACTTCTCAATAGAGCCACTCAATACCGCTGTTTTATGAATCACCGATAAAAATTACAGTAATTTCTCAATATCCGCCTTTAATTTCTCTGGCGGCGTCGTAGGCGAGTATCTTTCAACCACCTCGCCATCTTTATTAATCAGGAATTTGGTAAAGTTCCACTTAATGGCTTCGCTGCCCAATAATCCTTTGGCGGAACTTTTAAGGTATTTATATAAAGGATGGGCCTCAGCCCCATTTACATCCACCTTTTCAAACATAGGAAAAGACACACCATAATTCTTCAAACAAAAGGATGCGATCTCTTCACTACTGCCTGGTTCCTGCTTTCCAAATTGATTACAAGGGAACCCCAAAATCTCCAACCCCTGATCAGCCAACTCTTTATACAAGTCTTCCAAGCCTTCGTATTGTGGAGTCAAACCACACTTTGACGCGGTATTCACAATCAACAACACCTTGCCTTTGTATTTCTCTAAACTGACTTCTTCACCCGCTAAACTGTTTGCGCTGAACTGATAGACACTCATATTTCACCTTTAACGTTAGTTAAACCACTCATTCTATATTTTCAAAAACTATGCATCCGAAGATTACATTTTCCAAAATTATATTGTGCACAATATATAACATCAGAACAAATTTCAATCAGTCATTGCATTAATTTAAATCAGGATTCTGGATCGTCTTGCAAATCCGGCTCGAATTTCAAAGAAGCACTGTTCACGCAATATCTCAACCCTGTCGGCTGAGGGCCGTCCGTAAAGACATGACCAAGATGAGAACCACAATCACTGCAAGTGATTTCAACGCGTTCCATTCCATGAGATGTATCCCGATGTTCTGCTACCGCCCCTTTATCTACCGCCTGATAGTAGCTAGGCCAACCGGAGCCTGAGTCATATTTAGCTAACGAACTGAACAACGGCTTATTACAACACACGCAATAATACAGTCCAGAGCGTTTTTCATGGTAATAAGTACCAGTAAACGGCCTCTCTGTACCCTTTTCCCTGCAAATATGAAACTCATGATCGGTCAGTAACTCCTTCCACTGAGCCTCTGTCTTCTCAATTTTCATACTGTCTCCCTTTATTTTTTAATAAGTGTACATTTACAGCTTTGTTTACGCGCAGGTATTATTGCATGTTCTCACAAAGTTAAGGGTATTTCCGAGTCTCTGTCTATGCACACAATCAACAAATCCAATAAATTGCTCAATGTCTGTTACGACATTCGAGGGCCAGTTCTGCGCGAAGCTCGTCGACTAGAAGACGAGGGTCACAAAGTTTTAAAGCTTAACATCGGAAACCCTGCCCCTTTCGGTTTTGACGCGCCAGACGAAATTATCCAGGACATGATTAGAAACCTGTCGAATGCCCAAGGCTACTGTGATTCGAAAGGGTTATTTGCCGCTCGAAAAGCCATCATGCACGACTGCCAAAATCGCAACGTGAAAGGTGTGGAAATCGACGATATCTACATAGGTAACGGAGTCAGCGAACTAATCACCGTCTCAACCCAGGCATTGCTTAATAACGGCGACGAATTACTTATTCCTGCCCCGGACTACCCACTCTGGACAGCCGCTACCAGCCTCTCAGGCGGAACCGCCGTCCATTATATCTGTGATGAGCAAAGCAACTGGATGCCTGACATTGATGACATCAAGCGCAAGATCACGGATCGCACGCGAGGCATCGTGGTTATTAACCCGAACAATCCTACAGGTGCAGTTTATTCTGATGACGTTTTACTGGAAATTCTGGAACTTGCACGTCAACACAATCTGATTGTTTTTGCCGATGAAATCTATGACCGTATTCTTTACGACGGAGCAAAACACACGCCATTAGCATCCCTGTCTGAAGACGTACTAACCATCAGCTTTAACGGGCTTTCAAAGGCGTATCGCGCCGCTGGTTTCCGTTCAGGCTGGATGGTCATTTCAGGGCCGAAACATCAGGCGAAAGATTACATTGAAGGGCTAGAGATTCTCTCTTCTATGCGGCTGTGCGCTAATGTTCCAAGCATGTTTGGTATCCAAACAGCACTGGGCGGTTATCAAAGCATTAACGAGCTGATCCTTCCTGGCGGTCGTCTGCTCGAACAAAGGGATCTCTGCTACGAAGCACTGAATCAAATTCCAGGCATCAGCTGTACCAAACCGGAAGGCGCCCTTTATCTGTTCGCCAAAATGGATAAACGCTTTAACATCCAGGACGACGAACAGTTTGCACTGGATTTATTAAGACAAGAAAAGATATTGGTTGTCCAGGGAACCGCCTTCAACTGGCCTCACCCGGACCATTTCCGAATCGTATTCCTGCCACACAAAGAGGACCTGATTCAGGCAACCAGCCGTATCGAGCGCTTCTTCGGTCGTTATAGCCAATAACCCTATAACCAATAATGTTTCCAAGCAGTTAGAGAGAGAACATGGACGAACTACACATTGAAGACTTTTACCGGGATTGCGCCATTGTCTTATTAAGACTCTATCGCAGTTTTCCAAGGAAAGTCTCTGTTTATGTGGGCGACCTTTGCGGGTATGAAGAAACCGATGACATCGGTCTCTACAGCGAGCGCTTTCAGTCCTGTTTTGCCTCTATTGTTTGGTTAACCGAAGAAGGGTATATTCGCCACGCAGGCAGTATTGGCCAGGAAGCCATTGAACTGGCCACTTTAACACAAACCAGTTTCGCACATCTGAGTGGCCGCCCATACCAGGTTGAAAAGCAGCAAGATAGCAAGCATCCCGCCTTTGCTACGCTTGCCGGACAACTTCATCATGCGGTAACACAAGGCACATCAAACGAAGTAAGTCACCTGGTCCAAAAACTGTTGAGTCAGCTCTGCGACCAATAAACGGCCCGGGAAAAACTCAAAACTTTGGCTACGGATTATTGTCATAAAACCGGATGATAATACGAGCTGCCACGCTTGAAAGAACTATAATTGCCCATACTTAAGCAATAACTAAGTTGTAAAACAACCCACTGTGATTATCTAAAGCGTTTGAGGAGAAACAATGCTTAGAATCGGTTTATTCCTATTAACTAACCTTGCCGTCATTATTGTCGCAAGTATCACCCTGAACCTATTGGGGGTTGGGTCCTACTTGGATGCCAAAGGCGGATTGAACCTTCAAAGCCTACTGATCTTCTGCGCGGTCTTCGGCTTCAGTGGTGCACTGGTATCTTTATTCATCTCTAAATGGATGGCAAAGAAAACCACAGGCACACAAATCATTTCCCAGGCCAGAAATGCAGAAGAGCACTGGCTTCTTGAGACAGTTAAAGAACTGTCCGAAAAAGCAGGCATTGGTATGCCGGAAGTCGGTATTTTCCCTGCCCAACAAGCGAACGCATTTGCAACCGGTTGGAACAAGAACGACGCCTTAGTGGCCGTAAGCTCCGGCTTATTGCAGCGCTACAGCAAAGAAGAAGTCAGAGCGATTCTGGGCCACGAGATCGGTCACGTTGCCAACGGAGACATGGTAACACTCGCCTTGATACAGGGTGTGGTAAACACCTTTGTAATGTTCTTTGCCCGTATTATCGGCCATACAGTTGATCGCGTAATTCTGAAAAATGAAGAAGGTCACGGCATTGGTTTCTATATCACCACCTTCATCGCAGAAATTATCCTGGCCATTCTGGCTCAAGTGATTGTTATGTGGTTCTCGCGTCGCCGCGAATACCGTGCAGACGAAGCAGGTGCTGAACTGGCAAGCCCGGCCGGCATGGTTGCAGCCCTGGAACACCTTCGCGCAGAGACAGAAGTACCCAACCAAATGCCAGACAGTCTGGTTGCCTTTGGCATAAACCAGGGCATGAGAAGCGGCCTTCAGGCTATGTTCTCAAGTCACCCGCCTCTGGAAGAGCGCATCCAGGCACTACGTGC
>JBFHTA010000332.1:0-3981 GCA_041590855.1 Pseudomonadales bacterium | reverse complement strand
GATATGTCTGCTCTTCCTGCACTTCTTAAAAGTAAGTGGTCTTTTTTTATTGTAATGGCTCTTGGCTTTCTGATTCTGATGGCGGTGGTGAAGAATAAAAAGCCGTTGCCGGTGACGGATGTGAAAGAGAAGGTCACCTTGGTTGAAACCTTACCCTTGTCAGAACGTGTGATGGGCGCACAGATTGTGGCCTTTGGTCATGTGAAACCGCAGAAAATGTGGCAGGCAATTTCTGAAGTAGAAGGGCGCGTTACCTATAAAAACCCGTCGTTGGAGCGAGGCAAGTTTGTCGATAAAGACACCGTTCTGCTGACCATTGACCCGCTGCATTATGAGTTGCAGTTGGCGCAGGCCAAAGCCGATTATGATTCAGTTTCTTCGGAGCTGGAGCGGTTGGTGATCGAAGCCAACAATCTTAAACTTTCGTTAGATATCGAACGCAACCAGCTGACCATTGTGGAGCAGGAAGTTAAGCGTAAAAAGAGCCTGCTGACCCGGAACCTCACTTCTCAATCCAGTTACGATCAGGAACGTCGAAACCTGCTAGTGCAGCGCCAGAAAGTCCTTGATCTGGAAAATCAGTTAAAGCTGATTCCTTCCCGTAAGCTGGTGTTGGAAGCCAGTCAGAAAGTTCAGCAAGCCCGAGTGTCTGATGCAGAACGCCTGCTCGAAAAGACGGTGGTGAAAATGCCGTTTACCGGTTTGGTGGTGGAAGAAAACATCAACGAAGATGAGTTAATTTCGCCCAAGCAAGTGATGGTGATCGCTCACGATTGGAACGAAATGGAAGTGGAAGCGCAGGTCGGCGTTCATGATATGCGTCGTGCTATGCGTACCGTGCCTTATGAACTGCAAGTGTCTGTGCAATCGGCCAATCCCTCTCAGTTATTTCCACATGCGGAGGTAGTGATGCACACCGCCGGTGAAGAAATTAGCTGGCCAGCCCAATTAACGCGCATCAGTGGTGAGGTGGATCAGTCTCGCGGCACTGTGGGCCTGATAGTCGAGGTTCAACAAGACTTTAAGCACATTGAGATTCGAAAGCGTCCACCGCTGGTAGCGGGGATGTTTGTGGAAGTGCGAGTAACGGGGAATGAGCAACCTTTCCTGGCGGTGCCTGCCAAAGCCATTCACGATGGTCGCATTTACGTGAAGGATCAAGAGAATCGTTTGCGCATTCGTCCGATCAGGGAATTGTTCAGTAATTCAGGGTGGGTGGCCATTGCCAGCGTATCTGAAGATCAGCCTCTGACCGCCGGAGATGAGGTGATTCTTACGGATCTGATCCCTGTGATTGAAGGGGCCTTGTTGAAAACGCCAGATGCACTGACTGAGACACCGACCGATGCCATGTCGGATACGCCGTCCGCTCAGCAGGAGGGCTAACTCATGTTGCGTTATTTAGCGGCCCACCCGACGGCGGCCAACCTGATTATGTTGATGTTGATGGCGCTGGGTATTATGGCGTTGCCGAACATCAAGCGGGAAACCTTTCCGGACAGTCGTCCCGTTAAAGTGGAAACCAAGGTGATCTGGCCGGGGGCTTCGCCGGTCGATGTGGAAGAGTCTTTGTGTCAGCGATTGGAAGACGCAGTGGAAGGCATTGCTTTCCTGAAGGAAAAGCAATGTGAAGCGCTGGAAGGGTTTGGTCGATTGATTGTTGAGATGGACGACGACGGGGACGAAAACCGCTTCATTAATGATATCAAAACCGAGGTGGATGCCATTGATGATTTCCCGGATGCGTCCGAACGGCCGATTGTCAGCCAACAAAACCGCTTTGATCAGGTCGTGAGCATCGCGGTAACGGCCGATACTTTTCAAACCCATTTGAAAAGTTATGCGGAAGACTTAAAGCGCCGATTACAACGAATCAAAGGCGTTGCCCAAGTAAAGATGCAGGGATTTTCGGAGCGGCAGTTACGTGTTGAGTTATCCGTCCCCTTAATGCGCCAATACAACCTCAGCTTGGCAGACATTGCGGCCAAAATTGAGCGCCAGAATATCAAGATGCCGCTGGGCCAACTGGAAACCACCGATAAGACCTTGCTGCTTCGCTATGATGAACAGCGCACTACCGCTCAGGAACTAATGATGCTGGTGGTGGCTTCCAACCAGCAGGGTGCAGAAATTCGCTTGGGTGATATCGCGACCGTGCAGGATCAGTTTGAACTTGACGAAGAAAAGATCTATTTCGATGGTCAGCCCGCCACCATCCTTCAGATCAGTAAATCCAAAGCAGACGATGCCTTAGTGGTGCTGGATCAGATCAAGGCTTTCTTAGCCGCTGAAGAAGAACGTAAGCCGGCTGGGGTCAGTCTGACCTTAACGCAGGACAGAACCTCCATCGTGGTGGATCGCTTAAACATGTTGGTGGAAAACGGTTGGCAAGGGTTTGTGCTGGTGGCGTTAACGCTGGCGTTGTTCTTCCGAATCCGTTTTGCTTTTTGGGTGGCGATGGGCTTACCGGTGTCCTTCCTGGCGACCCTGTATGTGATGTCTCTGTTCGGGATCAGCATCAACATGATTACCATGGTCGCATTGCTGATGGCCATCGGTATTCTGATGGATGATGCTATCGTGATCGCCGAGAGTATTGCTGCCTACGTTTATCGACGACGGAACCAACCGTCAACGGATGAGGTTGAGTTGGAAGAAGGCATCGACAAATCGGTGGTGGATGGCACCATGGAAGGATTGGGGAAGGTTGGCGTGGGCGTGATGTCATCTTTCCTGACCACCGTCAGTGTCTTTGTGGGATTAGCCTTCATCGAAGGGGAAATTGGCAAGGTGCTCAAGTTCATCCCGATTGTCTTGTTAGTGACCTTGGCGGTGAGTTTGATCGAAGCCTTTTTGGTACTGCCCGGACACTTATTGCATTCCCTGAAAGAACATCCGGACGACACCAACAGTGGCAGTCGACTTTCGTTCAAAGACAAGTTTAATGATCGCTTTGAACAGTTTCGGGAAACCACTCTGGTGTCTTGCGTCGAGTTTTTGGTGAACTGGCGTTATGCCTTTGTTGGTGGTGTGATTGCCTTGCTGTTTCTGACGTTTGCGTTACCTGCTGGGGGCTTGTTGCGTTTTTCTCCGTTTCCGGATTTGGATGGCGACTTGGTGGAAGCCCGAGTGTTACTGCCGCAAGGCACGCCACTGAAAGACACCGAAGCAGTGGTTGAGCGCATTGTCGCTCAAGCCGAACAGATGAATCTTGAGTTAACGCCGGAGCAGCCCGATCAGCGACCTCTGGTGGAGCACATCACGGTTCAGTACAACTACAACCCGGACTCTTTCGAGCAAGGCGCGCACATTGCTACCGTGAAGCTGGATTTACTGTCAGCCGAAGAGCGCACCACTAACATTAACGAGTTTACCTCGATGTGGCGGGAAGGGGTGGGGGAAGTGCCTGGCGTGATAGCGCTGCAGTTCAAACAACCGACCATTGGCCCGGCTGGTAGAGCCATCGAAATTCGGTTAAAGCACGAGAATCTGGATGTGCTGACGCAAGCCTCCTGGCAGTTGCAAAGTTATCTCAGTCATTTTGACGGGGTGAACGACTTAATGGACGACTTGCGCCCTGGTAAAGAAGAAATCAACGTGCGCATTCGACCTGGGGCAAACAGCTACGGCGTCGACAGTTCCACCATCGCCACACAATTGCGCTCTGCCTTCCAGGGCTCTACCGCCGATGAAGTTCAAGTGGGCTATGAAACTCTGGAAGTGGATGTCCGTTTATCGAAGATTGATCGCAGCCTACTGACTCGATTCGACAACTTCCCGATTGTACTTCCGGATGGTAGCCAGATCCCGTTAGCGACTGTGGCTGAAATCACTTACGAGCGAAACTATGCTCGGGTGAATCGCTATCAAGGGCTCAGAACCGTTACTGTATTTGGTGATGTTGATACCGAAGTGACCAACGCCGCAGCCATTCTGGCTGAAGCACAAGCTGAGTACTTTGATCAGTTAGAAGCGGATTTC
>JBFHTA010000331.1:0-4008 GCA_041590855.1 Pseudomonadales bacterium | reverse complement strand
GTTGAGTTTCTTCTGGATAAAGACGAGAACTTCTACTTCCTTGAGATGAATACGCGTCTGCAAGTCGAACACCCTGTCACCGAATTAATTACCGGCGAAGACTTGGTGGAATGGCAGTTGCGAGTGGCGTCCGGTGAAGCACTGCCAAAAGCTCAAGACGAAATTCAGTTACATGGTCACGCCATTGAAGTACGTTTGTACGCGGAAGACCCGGCACAGGACTTCTGCCCTCAGACCGGCGACATAGTATTGTGGCAACCGGCGGAGTTTAACGGTTTCCGTGTGGACGATGGTATTCAAACCGGCCAAACCATCAGCCCGTTTTATGATTCCATGCTGGCAAAATTGATTGCCTATGGTGACAACCGGGAACAAGCTCGCCACCGTTTGATTGAAGGTCTACAACATAGCCATTTGGTCGGACCGAAAGACAACCGTTATTTTCTCTCAGAGATTCTCTCAACGGACTGCTTCCGTTTGGGTGAAGCCACCACTGCATTCATCGATCAGGATTTTGCTGCCAACCCTTCTATGGACAGCCAAACACCGAGTGCTGAAGTAACCGCCATTGCAGCGTACTTGCTATCAGGGCAAAGCGAATGGAGCACCACCTCGCTTGGGGCCAAGCCATGTTTGTTACACGCAGCGGTTGGGCCAAACAATGACTGGCAACAAAAAGTGCTCATCCTGCATGAAATTAGCGCAGATCATCACATCCAAACCAGCGTAAAAATTAATGAGCAAATCGCCACAGTGGAAATGATTTCTCAGCGTTCAGAGGGTGATCTGGAACACAGTGAAATCGTGGTAGGTGATAAAACCTATACCGTAACTTATCAACTCTATCAACGCGGTCGCTTGAATCCAGAAAAGCATTTGTACTTGGCGATTGATGGTCAATCCTGGATGTTCGAAGACATCACTCTGAAACCTGTGTCTTCCGCCGATCAAGCCTCGGGCGATGAGCTAAAAGCCTCAATGGACGGTTTGATTATCGAAACCTTTGTCCAACCCGGCGATCAAGTTACCAAAGGCCAGCCGCTCGTTATTCTTGAAGCTATGAAGATGGAACACAGTCTGACCGCACCACGCGATGGCACAGTCGCCGAACTCTTGGTTGAATCGGGTCAGCAAGTGAAAGCAAGGCAACTGCTGCTTTCTTTAGAAAAACAAGCTTTAGACGAGCAAGCCTCGCTAGCCGAGCAAACAGCTTAGAAAAGCCAGCACCGATATTAGAAAAATAAGAGATAACACAATGTCAGAACTCGCAAACAAAACCATCATCATTACCGGTGCCAGTCGCGGAATTGGTCGCGAAATGGCGATTAAATTTGCCGAACAAGGCGCTAACGTGGTTGTAGCCGCAAAAACAGCCGAACCCCATCCAAAGTTGCCTGGAACGATTTTCTCGGTCGCCGAAGAAGTCGAAGCCGCAGGAGGCCAGGCTCTGGCTATTCAAGTGGATGTTCGTGATGAAGCTTCCGTAGAAAGCATGATCAACGCAACGGCCGATCGTTTCGGTGGCATAGATATCTTAATCAATAATGCCGGCGCTATTGCGTTAGCAGGGGTTGAATCAACACCTCTGAAAAAATTTGATTTGATGATGCAGGTGAACTTCCGCGCGACCTTCTTATGCGCTCAGAAGGCTTTACCTCACTTGAAGAAGTCGGCAAAAGAAGGAAGAAACCCACAAATTCTTAGCCTCTGCCCGCCTCTGGATTTCGATCCGCGCTGGATGAAAAACCACTCACCATACACGTTAACGAAATATGGTATGTCGATGTTAACACTTGGGATGTCTGAAGAGTTTAAGCGCTATGGTATCCGCGCCAATGCACTTTGGCCTCGCACTGTGATAGCAACCTCGGCCGTGGCTTTCGGTGGTCAACACGCTGTCAATGGTGCTCGTACACCTGCAATCATGGCCGACGCTGCGCTGACCTTACTGTCATCCACCGATACAGAACTGACAGGCAAACTCATCATCGATGAAGAATTCTTACGCGAAAACGGTGTCACTGAATTTGACCAATATCGAGCAAATCCTGAAAAAGTGGATTCGCCTTTGATGCCGGATTTATTTGTACAAGAACCAGACGCCTATGTGGTTGGTAAACAACCGCCATTGAAGGGGTACTAGACGGGAGACGGGAGACGGGAGACGGGAGACTAAATAATCTAAGTTTAGTCAATACTCAGTAAAGCAGGGAAATGAACTCATTGCTCCCGACGTCCGACTTCTGACATCCGACGCTTCAAACATCACAATTGTTACCCTTCAGACGGGGAATAAACACAATGACAAATCTGATTCACCTTACCCTCGATGGTAAGGTCGCTACCTTAACCATGAACGACGGCCAGGCCGTCAGTAAGAATGCACACAATCTTGCCTTCGCCACAGAGCTGTTAGCCAAGCTGGATGAAGTTGAAGCCAACAAACACATCAAGTCGCTGATCATCACCTCAGACGATGAGAAAAATTGGTCGCAAGGCATTGATGTAGCCTGGTTTCTAGGCTTGATCCAGAAACAGGATTTTGAACCACTGCAGACCTTCCTACGTACCATGGATCAGGTGTACAGCAAGCTAATGAGCTTTCCTGTTCCTGTGATTGCAGCCATCAACGGTCACACCTTTGGTAACGGCTGTGTCTTAGCCGCCGCTTGTGACTTCCGGTTCATGAGAAAGGATCGAGGCTATATATGTTTTCCTGAAGTAGACATGGGCATTCCGTTCCTACCCGGTTTGGTCGATGTCATCCTGAAAGCCTTCCCTCATAAAACCTTCAATCAAATGATCTTAACAGGAAAGAAATACACCGCTGAAGAAATGCAGCAGCTGGGCGTAATCGAATTCCTCAGTGAAAATCGGCAATCCCTTAAGGCTGATGTGCTCGAATTTGCCCAGCAGTTCAACAAAAATCGTGCAATATTCAAAGATCACAAAGGAAAGCTCAACTCAGACATCGTTGATCGTATGTTGAAAAAAAATGCTCCGGTTATTCAACAGAATGGATTCTTTCTCAGTGGCTGACTACGCTTAGTTGAAGGGAAAACCTTACAGTACTGATAGTTTTATCTATAAGCACTTGATTTCGAAAGGATTCTTTAAAGTACACTTGTTTTATAGCACTTTCTCATTATGATTAAAAACTCATGTAGTTGAAGTAATGAAAAGAATACCAATGTGCAATGCGAACCGGGCTGTAGCATTCGTTATCACCTTATTCTCCGGCACCGGAGTTTGGGCTGACCACCCTAATGAACAAGACGAAAGCCTTGACGATTTTCTTGAGTTGAGCCTGGCTGATCTTATGGACATCAAAGTCACGGTAGCATCGCTCTTTGAAGAAAGTGCTTTGGATGTGGCCTCCTCCGTCTCTGTTTTTACCCAGGATGAATGGGAGTCCAGAGGCAGTCGCCGACTGGGCGATGTTTTGGAAGCGGTTCCCTCGGTTCATACCACTACCACCTGGGGTGGTGGCGAAACTGTTGCCATTCGCGGTTACGCTACCGAGTTATCCGTACGAGGTGTTGCTTACTCCTTGGATGGCGTACCGCTTAATTCGTATGTCTATGCGACAGCCGCCTACGATAAAGCCATTATGGAGCTGGACTTCATGAATCGTATTGAAATGATTCGTGGTCCTGGTTCGGCGCTTTATGGTACTGACGCCTTCCACGGTGTAGTGTCTTACAATCTGGACAAAACCGAAGGCGACTATCTCACCACTCGTGCGGCCACAGGCGCCCCTCTCTACCACCAAGGTTCCTTTACTTCAGGCTGGAAACTAGGATCTACACAACTTAATGTTGGATTTGCCTATCGAAAAGAAGACCAACACGATCTGGAATTTCACTACACAGACCCCATCACCGGATTAGACGGTGAAGGTGAACGCGACCAGAAGTATGAAAATACCTCGGGTTATTTCAGTTTGACGCACGGCGATCTTAAGCAAGGCCGTTTCAATCTGATGGGCTTTGTTAATAATTTCAATGC
>JBFHTA010000330.1:0-4044 GCA_041590855.1 Pseudomonadales bacterium | reverse complement strand
GTAAGTAAGCTAACCCCAAGATTGTTGGTTTTAAACTCAAATCTCTTTGGCGTAAGACTATGTTAGAAGTAAAAACACAAGACGATGTGAAACACATTGAAGCAAGTAATGCAGTTCAAGGGCTGATGCCGTTTGATAATACCTATGATGCCATTAAGGCCAGTGCCAAGGAGAACGCGGATAAAGCGGCCATTTCATTTTTTCTGAAAGGGGATGAATACCAAAAAGCGCATCACATCAGCTATCAAACTTTATTGGAACGAATCACTCAAACAGCGAATTTCTTCCATAGTCTTGGGCTCACAGAAAACGATGTGATTGCCTTTTTATTACCGAATTTACGTGAAACGCATTACGTGCTGTGGGGTGGTGAAGCGGTATGTAAGGTCTTTGCGGTCAACCCCTTGCTTGAGCCTGAACAAATCAAAGATTTATTAAGTTCGGCCAATGCCAAAGTGGTTGTCACCATGAACCCGATGACCAAGATTGATCTTTGGCCCAAGGTGCAATCCATTCTTAACGAATTACCTTCTGTGAAGCATGTAGTGGGGATCGATATTTACCCATATGTTAAAGGGCCGGCCAAACTGGTGGCCAAAGCGATGCAGTTGCTGCATAGAAAAGACATCAGCATTCCTCATGGCAAGGCGTATTACAACTTTTCGGAAGAGATTAATAAGTGCGAAGGTCAGGCGCTGCAATTTTATCGACGCTTTTCTGACGACACCATTTCTTCGCTGTTCTGTACCGGCGGCACCACGGGATTGCCTAAAATTGCGCAACGAACCCATCGTAATGAACTGGCCAATGCGGTATCGGTTCGACTCATGGCGTCGACGGCGCTGAATAAAGACAAGTCGATACTTGCCGGGTTGCCGTTATTTCATGTTAATGGCGCATTGATTACCGGTTTGTTGCCGTTTTCAATCGGTGCGACGGTAGTGATGGCGACACCGCAAGGGTTTCGTGGTGAGAATCTGTTTCCTAACTTTTGGAGCATCATCGAGCACTTTAAGGTGGGGACCTTCAGTGGGGTGCCCACGGTGTATTCGGCATTGATGAATTATTCGTTTGAAGGCAAAGACATCTCTTCGCTGGAGTTCTGCTTGTGCGGAGCAGCGCCTATGCCAGTGGAAACCTTCAAAGCGTTTGAGCAAACCACAGGCGTGAAAATTATCGAAGGGTATGGGTTAACGGAAGCCACGTGCGTGAGTAGCGTTAACCCGATTCATGGCAAGCAGAAGGTGGGCTCCATCGGTGTCAGAATTCCACAGCAGCATATGATGTGTGTAAAGCACGACGGGGATCGTATCCTTGGTCAATGCAGTGTGAATGAGATTGGCACACTGGTGGTTCGCGGGCCGAATGTATTTTCCGGGTATTTGTTGGATCATCAGAACAAAGGTCTGTGGATGACTGATGAGCTGGGGCAGGTGTGGATGAATACCGGTGACTTGGCCCGACAAGATGACGATGGTTATTTCTGGCTGACGGGACGTAAGAAGGAATTGATTGTCCGGGGCGGACACAACATTGAACCCAAGATGATTGAAGAGGCCATGTGTAAACACCCGGCTATTAACTTGGCCGCAGCGGTCGGCAAGCCCGATTTACATGCGGGGGAAGTGCCTGTGTGTTATGTGCAAGTGAAACCTGATTACAATTTAGAAATTGGAGAATTGATTGAGTTCGCGGATAAGGTGATTCCTGAACGCGCAGCCATCCCGAAAGACATTCATGTGGTCAGTGATCTGCCCGTCACAGCTGTTGGGAAGGTGTTTAAGCCTGCGTTGGAAATGCAGGAGATCGAAAAGTGTGTGATCAAGGTCGCGTCAACGATTATCCCGCCGCACCAAGTTAAGGTCGATGTGAGGCAAGACCCGCTTCATGGTCTATTGGCTCATATTTCAGTGACCGGTAATCAGCCTTCCGTGGACGAATTAACTAAGCTGCTTGGCGGTTACACCTTCAAATCACAAATAGAATACCAGGGGTGAAGGTGATTACTGGGAATAGTTTAACCACGCGTTAGCGTGAGGGTTCTTTCCCTGAGAGCCCGGTTTGTGTCACCAGTTGGACATTGCCGCCAACAGCGGCGATGTTTTCTGAAATGCACTGTTCGTTGACGAATTGCAGTAAGTAGTTTGGGCCACCGGCTTTAAAGCCGGAGCCCGATTTCTTATGACCACCAAAGGGTTGTGCCGCCACTTGAGCGCCTGTGATGTGCCGGTTGATGTAGATGTTCCCCATGTTGAGCTGATCGCAGAGAAAATCGATCCAGTGTTTGTCCCGACTGTGTATGCCCAAGGTTAATGCGTAGTCGGACTTTTCAATGTCCTGAATCAGTTGGTCTATTTCGTCGGATTGATATTTGATGACATGCAGAATCGGGCCAAAGTGTTCGCCACTCAATTCTTGAAGACGCGTCAATTTCACCAACGCCGGAGCAAAGTAATAACCCTTATCATTGTGTATCGAGCATTGATGCAGCAGTTGCTTGGCATCTTTTCTGGCATTCACATAACTGGTTAAGCGTGTGAACGCCGACTCATCAATGATAGGGCCAAGGTCTGTTGCAGGGTGTAGCGGGTGGTCGACGTTGAGTTGGTCCATTACGCCGATGATGGCTTCGATACTTTCCTGATAAATACTCTCGTGCAGGAACAACACACGAAGCGCAGAACAGCGTTGACCTGCTGACTCAAAGGCAGAGGCAACCACGTCTTTCACCATTTGTTCGGTCAGAATGGAGTCGTCTGTGATCATGCAGTTCAAACCGCTGGTTTCGGCCACCAGCGGGATGGGGTAATTGCGTTGATTGATCAGCTCTTGCTGGATTAGGCGAGCCGTGGCTAATGAGCCGGTGAAGGCGATGCCGTCGATGCCGTGATTTCCCACCAGTTGTTGGCTTAATGGGTTGGTGGCGGGGAGAAAATACAGGGTATCCGAAGGAACGCCGCAGTTGATGAGTAAGTCAAACACCCGCCGGGCGCAAATGCGGGTTTGTGGTGCTGGTTTCATCAGGACACGATTGCCGGGAAGCAGTGCTGCCACGACCTGGCCTACTAAAATGGCGATTGGGAAGTTCCACGGGCTGATGCACAGAATCGTTCCCTTGGGTTTATACACCAACTGGTTTCGTTCGTTGGCGGTATGAGGTAAAGCCAACGGCTGGCTGAGCGTGCGGTAGTTGTTCGCGTAGTAATGGCAAAAGTCGATGGCTTCGCGAATTTCTGCAATGGCGTCTTGCCAGGTTTTGCCTGCTTCGTTGATGCATAAGGCGATCAATTCGTATTTGTTGTTTTCCAAACTGGTGGCGAATTGCTGAATGATTTCAATCCGTTTTTCGGCCGTAAAGCTGCGCCACTTGGGGGGAACCTTGAGCGTTTCATGGAAGGCGGTTTGATCGAGATGGGTGAGCACGTGGTTCAGACCGACTCTGAAATCCCGTTGATTGGGGGAAAACACCGTTTCTGTGGTTTCTTTATGATGTAGGTGATCCGGAATGCTGGCTTTGACTTGATAGACTTTTCCGGCAAAGGGTTCGCACTGTTGAATTAATGCCTGGAGGTGTGGCGGATGGTTGATGTTCAACCCTTGGGAGCCTTCCAGCCAGGGTTGATAGACATCCATAGGTAATGGGAATTCCGGTCGGAAACGGTCGTATTGAATGATGCCGTGGATGGGCAGACGGCAGAAGATGCGTTCATCATCGACCTTTTGTAAATCTTCCGGTAGAGAGGGTGTTGGCACTTCCTGATCCGGTGATGCAGTTTCCGAAGCTATTTCATGTTTCGAGATTACGTCATGTTTCGAGATTACGTCATGTTTCGAGATTACGTCATGTTCCGGGGTTTCGGACGATAGAGGGCTGTGCGAGTTCTGTTGCTCTGGTGTTGAATCCTGATCCGTTGGCTGGCCCTGTTCAGTTGGGCCGCTTGTGTTAGTTGGTGTTTCTTCCTTGTTTTCATCCAAGGTTGTCGGAATGGGCGTGGAGAGATGCGGCGATGCCTGTTCATGCGGTTTCGGCGCATTTTGACGACT
>JBFHTA010000329.1:0-4049 GCA_041590855.1 Pseudomonadales bacterium | reverse complement strand
GTATGGCTTAGCCAGAATTTCAACTTCGTCGATACCGATGTCTTCGCACGCTTCTGGTACACGCAGCATGTTCAGTTGTTTCAGCACGAAGGAGATGCCATAACCCGGGATAAAGCCTAACAGGGCCATGATGATGGCAGCCGTAGTCTGCCCCATGAAGGTAATGTCTGGCGCACCGTTTACGTTTGGTGTGCCGCCTGCGAATACGCCCACTAGCGCTACAGCAACCACACCGGTGAAGCCGTGAACAGCTACTGCGCCTACTGCGTCGTCGATGCCCATTTTCTCCAGGAATTTAGCGAATTTAACCGCTGCCACACCCATAACAACTGCAATGATGAAGGCCAAGCTTGGGCTGTACAGATCCAGACCTGCCGCCACAGAGATGATGCCAACCAGACCGCCAGACATTGTCCAGAATGGGTCACGGGTTGCGATGTAACAGCCAATCACGCCACCAGCAAAGCCCATTAGGGTGTTGAATGCGAAGGCAGATAAGTTGGTTGGTGTGTTATAGATGGTTGTCCAACCGGTTTCACCACCATTAAAGATGATGCAGCCGCCAAGGAAGCCGAAGTAACCAAAGATGATCATCATCAAACCAATCAATGTCATAGGTAAGCTGTGCGGCGCAATGGTTTGTGCCACGCCGTTGATGAACTTGCCTTTACGCGCGCCCAGATTGATCAGTACACCCAAGGTGAAGAAGCCTGCCACTGCGTGAACCACACCGGATGCCCCTACGTCATGGTAACCAAGGTCGGTCAGTAACCAACCGTCTGGGTGCCAGCCCCAGGCACCAGCCAAAATCCAGATCGCACTGCCTAGGAAAACCGTCAAAATCAGGAAGGCACTGACTCGAATACGCTCAATCACCGCACCAGACAAAATCGACCCTGTGGTGGCACCAAACAGCGCAAACGCAGCCCAGAAAATACCTGTGCCCATGTCTTGCGCATCCGGCCCCATGCTTTGCGACCAAGGCAAGGCCGCTGCCGCGTCAATCGGAACAAAGCCATTCGGGAAGGCGTTGTAAATCCACCAGCCGAACAAATAGAAAGTCGGGATAATCACCGCCAATGCGAGGATGTTTTTGATCCCTGCGGCCAGCGCGTTTTTACTTCGGGATGCGCCCATTTCATAGGCCAGGAAGCCTGCATGGATCATCATCATGATGGCGGTACACCACCAGTAGAACACCTCGACATTCATTGCCTGGTGCATTTCGAAGGTCGCCTGCTGCGTTGCAAGCGCAGCCTGTAACGACTCCAGGGTTGGAGTTTCTGTAGCCATAAGCTAGTTTCCTCGTGCTAGTTTTTATGTGAAAAAATCTTTTCTATTGCGCTCGTAACGATAAAGATCACCCGTCTAGCCAGTGCTTAGTCACTGACTAGAAAGTTCTTTTCGTTGGCGGTCTTAGTGCCGCTTTCCAAGCCTGTTTGTTCTGATTTGGCTATCTGTTTTGATTGAGAATCCAAGATCAAATCGCCCTCTTCGGAGCGGTCTTTTAAGTTCACGCCAGACAGCTTCAACTGGCGGGATTCCTTCAATAAGTACATGGCTTTTCGAACGGCATCGGGGTAATTCAACCCGGCTTTACGCACGTTTGAAATGCAGTTGCGTGACGCATCGGTCAACCCCACTTTGGGCGCCCAGGTCATGTAAAGCCCCAAGCTGTCTGGGGAGCTAAGCCCTGGTCGCTCGCCAACCAACAGCAACACACAACGGGCGTTTAGCAGTTCCCCGACTTCATCCCCAATGGCTACCCGCCCTTGCTGAACAACTGATAAGGGCGCCAGGTTCCAGGGTTGGTCATCTGCCTCTAACGCTTGATAAAGCTCTGACAAAAAAGGGGCGGTGTTCTGCTGAATGGCCAATGAAGACAAGCCGTCCACCACAACCACCGCCAAATCGTAGGCCTGCATCGCATGCCCTTGGTCAGAGTGAAGCGTTTTCAATGCCTCGGTGGACGCTTCATCCAACCGACGGCCTAAATCCGGTCGCTGCAAGTATTCCGCACGATCTTCTGCCTGACTGTGCAGCAACACCGCCTGTTCCGGGCGTTTCAGCACACCACTGGCGCATAACGCCTGAGTGAGTTGATCCGTATCCAGTGGTAAATGCACGGCGTCTTGGGCTTGCGCGTGCGCCAACTGGAATGCCAATAAGTGTTGGGTAGGAATACTGACGCCAGCTCGGCCTAAACCGATTCGGGCGTCGGTAAAATCTCGTAATGTGCGCCAAGGGTTTTCAACAACGGGTTCTTGTTTGGCTGGATGATCAATGATGTTTTTCATGTTCACTCCCCCGCCGCTTTCTGATCGTTTAGTACATCTTGCAACTGGCTGGTGCCCTTCTGTTTATCGACGTTCAGTAAGGGTTGCGCAAACGCACTCGGTAGCTGGTCGTTCAAACGGAATTGATCAACATCGGAAAATATCTGCATGTGTTCTAACCAGCGTTCAAATTCTGGCGCGGGCTTTAGGTTCAGCACTCGGCGTGCATACAAGGCATCGTGAAACGACGTGGTTTGATAATTGAGCATAATGTCGTCAGAACCGGGAATGCCCATAATGAAGGTACAGCCCGCAACGCCCAATAAGGTCAGCAAGTTGTCCATATCATTTTGATCGGCCTGAGCGTGGTTGGTGTAGCAGACATCGCAGCCCATGGGCACACCGAGTAACTTGCCACAGAAGTGATCTTCCAACCCGGCTCGAATGATCTCTTTTCCGTCGAACAAGTACTCGGGGCCAATGAAGCCCACCACGGTATTGACCAGCAAAGGCTCAAATTTTCTGGCCACCGCGTAGGCACGCGCTTCGCAGGTTTGTTGATCCAACCCGTGATGCGCATTGGCGGAGAGTGAGCTTCCTTGCCCGGTTTCGAAGTACATGACATTGCTTCTTCCAAAGCCATTGTCGACCGTACCCCGATTCAGTGACAGCGCTGCGTCTCGCGCTTCGCTTAATGTGTTCAGATTAAAACCAAAGCTGTTGTTGGTAGCTTCGGTGCCACCAATGGATTGAAACACCAAATCCACAGGTGCGCCCTGCTCTATGGCTTCCATGGTGTTGGTTACATGGGTCAACACACAGGATTGAGTGGGAATCTGGTATTTCTGGATCACTTCATCCATCAGATTCATCAGTTTGATGGCCTGTGCCACATTGTCGGTGGCCGGATTAATGCCAATCACCGCATCGCCATTGCCATACAAAAGGCCATCCAACATGCTGGCGGCGATCCCGGTAACGTCGTCGGTAGGATGGTTGGGTTGCAACCGCGTCGAGAAACGACCTTCAAGCCCGATAGTGTTTCTAAACGCAGTTACAACCCGACACTTTTGCGCAACCATGATCAAATCCTGATTACGCATTAACTTGCTGACCGCCGCTGCCATTTCAGGTGTAATGGCCTTGCTGACGCTGGCAAGTACTTCTGACGTGGCGTCGTCACTTAACAGCCAATTTCGAAAATCCCCCACGGTGAGATGCGAAATTGTGCCAAAGGCTGTTGCATCGTGTTCGTCCATAATTAGACGAGTGACCTCGTCTTCTTCATACGGAACCAACGCCTCGTTCAGAAAGTTCTTTAGCGGTACCTCTGCCAGAGCCATTTGTGCGATGGCACGCTCTTCGGCCGATTGTGCGGCGACACCAGCAAGACGATCTCCGGATCGGGCGGGCGTGGCCTTGGCCATTAACTCCGCCAGATTCTTAAACTGGATCGTCCGGTTGCCCAGAGTAAACCGATATTGACTCATACCTTAACCTCATTCACTGCTCTCTATTCCTTAATCCTGATGCGGCGTATCCACCTGCATGATCGATCAATCCCCACCTTAAAACGTAACGCTTTACTGGTTGATGACATATCAACATTAAAGCCAATTACGCACAAAGCGTTGTGATTTTCTTTCACACCAAAACCAAACATCGGAATAGCTTTTGCTCTTTACCAAGGTAACAAGTACGTAGTTTTTGAGTTATCGAATTTTGGCAAACCGGTATTTTCTTTATTGAACAACCATTTAATCAGCTTTTAGC
>JBFHTA010000328.1:0-4064 GCA_041590855.1 Pseudomonadales bacterium | reverse complement strand
CCAAAGGTTGATCGTAAAAATATTAAAGCGATGGCCGTTACTACCCAGCGCGGCACGGTTGTGAACCTGGATGATCAAGGTCACCCACTCAGACCTGCCATTATTTGGTTGGATCAACGTAAAGCAGATACCAGTGAACCACTAACCGGTCTTTGGGGGCTGGCCTTTAAACTGTTAGGCCTTACAGAAACCATCAATATTTTCCGGGCCAAGACGCAGGCAAGATGGATTCAGCAACAGCAACCAGAGATTTGGGCGAAGACTGATAAGTATTTACTCTTGTCAGGCTATTTGAATTACAAGCTGACCAATGAGTTTAAAGATTCGGTCGGATCACAGGTGGGCTATATTCCTTTCGATTATAAACGGCTGAAATGGGCACCTCATTGGGACTGGAAGTGGAAAGCCACCGGCATCAAGCCTGAACAACTTCCTGAGTTGGTGAATCCAGGGGATATGCTGGGCAAGGTCACTAAAGAGGCTGCTCAATACACAGGTATCCCAGAGGGTTTACCTGTAATCGCAGCTGCGTCTGATAAGGCATGCGAGATTATTGGGGCTGGCGGAGTGTCTTCCAATATTGCTTGTTTAAGCTTTGGTACCACAGCAACCATTAACACCATCAATGACAAGTACGTTGAAACCATTCCGATGATTCCTCCGTATGCAGCTGCGATCCCGAACGCGTATTCCACAGAGGTGATGATTTATCGTGGTTTCTGGATGGTGAGTTGGTTCAAAAAGCAGTTTGGACTACGAGAGATTAATGTCGCCCAAGAGCGGGGTATTGAGCCGGAGCAACTCTTTGATGAGTTGGTTAATTCGGTACCACCGGGTTCTATGGGACTGATGCTTCAGCCTTACTGGACACCGGGGTTAAAGAATCCGGGGCCGGAGGCCAAGGGCGCGATTATCGGCTTTGGAGACGTACATACCCGAGCACACATTTACCGAGCCATTCTGGAAGGCTTGGTGTACGGCTTGCGGGAAGGGCGAGAGCGTATTGAGAAGCGCAGTGGCGCTCATGTGTCTCAGGTGAGAGTGGCAGGTGGCGGTTCGCAAAGTAATGCGGCCATGCAAATCACAGCGGATATTTTTGGCATCCCGGTGGAACGACCTCACACGTATGAAACCTCAGGATTAGGTGCTGCCATTGATGCGGCAGTGGGTATGGGGTATTACGAGAGTTTTGATCAGGCCATTGCCAATATGACGCATACTGGCGAAGTCTTTTATCCGAATAAACCGACGCAGGACATGTATGACCGATTGTATAAAGAGGTTTACTTGAAAATGTATAAGCAACTGCAGCCCCTGTATAAATCTATCCGCGATATTACTGGCTACCCAGAGTAGCCAGCTTTTTTCTGGAAACGTAACTTACTCAATACCGAAAAAACGCTCTGCGTTTGCTGTGGTTTGCTGAGCCAGTTGGTCAGTAGATACACCAAGTAACTTAGCAATGTATTCACCGATATGGGGTAGGTACTGGGGTTCATTACGACGATTTTTAGGCTTGGGCTTTAATGTTCTAGGCAGCAAGAAAGGTGCGTCTGTTTCAAGCAGTAGACGCTCTTTGGGAATCAATTCAAGCAGTTCGTGTAAATGAAACCCGCGTCGTTCATCACATACCCATCCTGTGATACCAATGTATAAGTCCATTTCAAGGTAGCTAAGCAAATCTTCTTTTGAGCCGGTGAAACAGTGAATAACAGCATTAGTCAGTTCGCTTCGGTGGGGTGCTAGCAGCTCAATCATTTTACTGTTGGCATCCCGTTCATGAAGAAACATGGGTTTATTAAGTGTTTTGGCCAGCTCAATATGTTGCTCAAATGAGCGACATTGATCCTCTGGTGGGGAGTAGTTGCGATTGAAATCCAGACCGGTTTCACCAATGGCCACGACTCGCTTATCTTGAGCTAATTGGCAAATTTGTTCGAAAACCTCGTTGCTGTTCTCTTTTGCATCGTGCGGGTGAATACCCGCAGTGGCGTATTGATTAAATCGCTTGGCGAGGGTAATGGCGTTTTGGGTTTCTTTGAGATCTGTCCCAGTGATGATGATTCGATCAACGCCATGTTGTTGAGCTGTCTTTAGTACAGTGTCGTGTTCATTTTTGAACTGCTTGTTGGACAGATTGACACCTATGTCTACCCAACGGGTTGAATCAACTTTCATGTTTATAGCGATTACTCCAATTGACCGCTTCTCGGTAATATTCATTCAGGTGATGATCGTTTATCCCCATTTTGTCCAGGGTACTCCAGCTGATTTTGTCCCACCAGCCATTCTCATGTGCCATCACAGTTGCAAGGATAAACCCTCGATAGCCTTTGTAATAGAGTAAGGCGTTAAAAATCTCTTCTGATAATGGTATGCGTTCCAGCAGCTTTGGCATGGTCATATCCATAAAGGCTGGTAAGCAGGATAAGATGCCGACCGTAAAATAGCTGTCTGTATCGTCCGCATCTAATTTGTAGGCCAATAGTTCACAGGTTTTTGCCCGGATGAGGGCGACGGAGGTTAATTCTTGGGGTTTGTCGTCTAATTGTGATAGTGATAACAAGATCACCCAGGACTTGATTTTCTTCAAGCCGAGCCAAGTGAGAGCCTGTTTCACTTGTGAAAGTTTTCTACCGCGCGCATATGCGGCTGAGTTGACCAATTTCAGTAGTTTAAAGGTAAGCTCCGGATCGCGGACCAGAATTTTTTCAATATCTTCAATTTTGACGTCTTCTTGCTGAAGTTGGCCGATTAATGAAATCACCACTTCGCGGTTGTAAGAAAGCTGTTTACCTTTGATGAGCTGGGGTTTGGCAAAAAAGTAGCCCTGAAAGAGCTCGAAACCGAGTTGTTTGCATTGTTCAAACTCTTCATGGGTTTCTATCTTTTCAGCTAGCATGCGTTTATTGGTGCGCTTGATTCGCTTAACGTCCAGCAAAAACTCTTTCTGGTTGGGGTAGGCTCTCAAATCCACTTTAATGATGTCGCACAATTTGATGAGCTGTGCTTTATCATTACTGAACACAAAGTCATCGAGTGCGATGGTATAACCTTCCTCTTTCAGTTCGGTAAGAGCCTTTATCACCTCGTCACTGTCGGTGATGTCTTCAAGCACCTCAATCACCAACTGTTTCTTATCAAAAGGTATGTCACTGAGTAGAAGGTTTTTTGTGAAATTTACAAAGCCGGGGACTGTGCCTGTTAACTGAGAAATATCGTTTTCAGAAAACGCAGAAAGTAACACCTGACTCGTGGCTGAATCTTCATCAGTCGGTGCTGCAAAATTTTCATCGCTGTTTCTGAACAAAAGTTCATAGGCCGCGACTCCTAAATTTTTATCAAAAATAGGTTGCCTGGCAAGTAAAGGCTTCTTATTTGTCTGTGATATTTCCATAGAGGCTTTTAACGTCCATGCTGAATTGATCTACAATTACTAAAGATTTAAGTGTAGATCACGATATAACACCTAACCATAAAACATCACCAGAGGTCAGTTAATGTCTGGAATTTTGGATTCAGTCGATTCTAGAACACAGCTAGTGGGTGAAAACCGCCTAGAAATACTTACATTCCAGTTGCATGGACACCAGCAGTACGCGATTAATGTGTTCAAGATACAAGAAGTATTGCCTCTGCCTAATCTTACGCTTATACCGCATCGTCATCCGCATGTGTGTGGTGTGACTCATCTGCGTGGCGCGACCATTCCTGTTATTGACTTGAGTGCAGCGATCGGGATGCGCCCGATCACTCCTAATGATAAATGCACCATCATAGTGACTGAATATAATCGTTCTGTTCAGGCGTTTTTAGTGGGCGGTGTTAGTCGTATTGTTAATCTGAACTGGGAAGATATTTTGCCGCCGCCGCAAGGGTCTGGTCGTCAGAATTTCTTAACTGCCATTACCCGAATTGACGATAAGATAGTTGAGATCATAGATGTAGAGAAGGTGTTGGCCGAAATTTCCCCATACGATACGGATGTCTCCGAAGATGTACTTGATCCTCAGGTAATGAAATTTGCCGTAGGGTTGGAAGTTCTTGTGGTGGATGATTCTAAT
>JBFHTA010000327.1:0-4119 GCA_041590855.1 Pseudomonadales bacterium | reverse complement strand
GGAACTGGATGCTTTGACCAAGGATCTTGAAGAGGAAGCATTTGGTACTTCCACCAAAGATAGTGTCCAGGAGGCTAAGGGCGAAGCAGATACCTCTACTTCAAAACAAGACATTGAAGAACAGGAAACCCCGGAACCAGAAGCCCCAGAATCAGAAGCTGCAGGACAGGCTGTCGATGATGACGTGGATGCTTCTGAAGCCCCTCGAAATGAATCCGAAACGGATACTGTAGAAGAGCCGGTGCAAAGCACCAAGGACGACGTGGATAATGCCTTGGAGCAAGCTCTGGATCAGTTGGATGATGACGATGATCTAATGCCGCTGGATGATGCCTTGGCTGCTTTGGAAGATATCTCTCCGGATGAGCTGGACATTACTGATGATGACGAGGTCGACATTGACCGAATTATGGCGGAAATTGACGCCGAAGCAATTCGGCAGAATCAAGAGAAGAAAGATTCGGATTAATCTTCATCAAGAAATAGAAAAGGGAGCTGCGGCTCCCTTTTACTTTTCTGCTTTGAAAACAGACTCGTTTAAAGGCGTGCTCCACTTTTAGTAAAGAATTTGTCTTCTATTATGACTATAGTGGGCCGGTGACGTGATACGTATAATCGTTTGTAATCTACGCTCGTGCCGGATCTGTGTTAACCACTGTAAGTCTGTCCTTTGTGTAATCCAATTAAGGTGGTCGTTGTGTGTGAATTATTAGGAATGAGTGCCAATGTTCCTACCGATATTTGTTTTAGTTTCTCGGGCTTGATTGAACGAGGTGGTCGCACCGGCCCTCATAAAGATGGTTGGGGAATTGGCTTTTATGAAAATAAAGGGTTTCGATCGTTTATTGATCCTCAGCCATGTTGTGACTCTGAATTGGCGCGCTTAATTAAGAGTTACCCTATCAAAAGCCATATTGTGATCAGTCATATTCGGCAAGCGAATTCCGGAAATGTTAGCTTGCAGAATACGCATCCGTTTTCTCGTGAACTATGGGGGCGGCATTGGTGTTATGCTCATAACGGTCAGCTTAAGTCCTATGACGAACTGGTTCTCGGGGAGGAGGGGCAACGGTGCTTTCAACCCGTAGGGGAAACAGACAGCGAACATGCCTTCTGTTGGTTGATGTCAGAAATTGCCCGTATTGGTCCGGAAGAAGCGACCAGTTGCGATTTTGCTGATAAATTAAAGCCCAAATTGGATCATTTGCGTTCTTTCGGTGTGTTCAACATGCTGTTGACCGATTCTGTTTACTTGTATGCCTATTGTTCGACCAAATTATCCTGGATAACCCGACGCGCTCCTTTTGGTCAGGCGCGCTTGAAAGACGTTGAGTTACAGGTGGATTTCAGCAGTGAAACTACGCCCAGTGATGTTGTAACTGTAATAGCGACAGAACCTCTGACCAACGACGAGCATTGGAATACCATGGACGAAGGGGAGTTGGTTGTGTTCCGGCAAGGTGAGTTGGTTTGCCAGGTGAAATAACAATGTGTGGAATTAAATAGAAAGTTAGAAAGTTAGAAAGTTAGAAAGTTAGAAAGCGACAATGCCGTCGATAGATCGACGGCATTGAAAGGCCGCCCTTGGGGCAGCAATGCAAGGTTATTGCACTGTTTCGTTCTCAGTGAATTTACCTTCAAACAAGGCTGTTGACAGGTAACGCTCGCCAGAGTCTGGCAAAATTACTACGATGGTTTTGTCTTTAAACTCATCAGTCAGGGATAAGCGCTCGGCTACTGCCATGGCAGCACCGCAGGAAATACCGGCAAGTATGCCTTCTTCTTTCATCAGGCGATGAGCCATTTCCATGGCTTCTTCGTTAGTAACGGTTTCTGCACGATCTACAAGGCTTAAATCCAGGTTGCCAGGGACAAAACCTGCGCCAATACCTTGGATTTTATGCGGTGCGTGTTCAGGCTCTTTGCCTGCCAGTGCGTTGGTGATTTGCGGTGAAGATTCAGGTTCTACAGCAACTGAAACGATAGATTTACCCTGGGTTTCTTTGATGTAGCGGCTTACTCCGGTAATTGTACCGCCGGTGCCTACGCCAGCAACCAGTACGTCGATGTCGCCATCCGTATCTTCCCAGATTTCCGGGCCGGTGGTTTTTACGTGAATGGCCGGGTTGGCCGGATTTTCAAATTGTTGTAAGAGAATGCGTTGATCCGGGGCTTCTGCCACTAATTCTTCAGCTTTTGCTAACGCGCCCTTCATACCCTTGGCACCTTCTGTAAGAATGATGTTAGCGCCCAAAGCTTTCATCACTTTACGGCGCTCCAGGCTCATGGTATTTGGCATGGTTAACGTTAGCTTGTAACCGCGAGAGGCTGCAACGAATGCCAGGGCAATACCTGTGTTACCACTGGTCGGCTCTACCAGTTCCATCCCCGGCTTAAGCTTGCCACTTTTCTCTGCTTCCCAGATCATGGAGGCTCCAATCCGGCATTTCACACTGCCTGCAGGGTTACGGCTTTCAATTTTTGCCAAGATGTTGCCGCTTCCGATACGGTTGATTCTAACGAGGGGAGTACGTCCGATGGACAAAGAGTTATCTTCAAAAATGTTAGCCATGCTAGGGGTCCTTGTGTTCTTGACGATGATTAATGTTTTCGTTTTACGGATAAAGCCGGAGAAAAGCTCTGTGTAAAGATATGCACTTTTCCCTGGATTACAAGCACTGATCTGTTTGTACAGGTAAATCGTAAGAATATCTTGAAGGTGTTCGCCGTTTATCACGGCTGCATTGAGCAATAGAAAGGAAATAGTTAATATATCAACTAAATTCATTCCGCTTTAGAGGTTGTATGATGAAATTTGAAGGTACCAATGATTACGTTGCAACGGACGAACTGAAAACGGCTGTTAATGCCGCGATTACTTTGCAACGTCCTTTATTGATTAAAGGTGAGCCAGGAACCGGTAAAACCATGCTGGCTGAAGAATTGGCCAGCGCTTTGGGTACAAAGCTGATTCAGTGGCACATCAAGTCTACAACCAAGGCCCATCAGGGGTTGTATGAATACGATGCGGTGTCTCGTCTGCGTGATTCTCAACTGGGCGTAGATCGTGTTCACGATATCAAGAACTACATTAAAAAAGGTAAGTTGTGGGAAGCCTTTGAAGCCGAAGAACAAGTGGTGTTGTTGATTGATGAAATCGATAAAGCCGACATTGAGTTCCCGAATGACTTGCTTCAAGAGTTGGATAAAATGGAGTTTCATGTGTATGAAACCCAGGAAACCATTAAGGCAAAAACGCGCCCAATCATCATTATTACTTCAAATAATGAAAAAGAACTGCCTGACGCCTTCCTTCGTCGTTGCTTCTTCCATTACATCCAATTCCCGGATAAAGACACTATGGAAGACATCGTCAACGTACATTACCCGGACATTAAGCAAACCTTGGTAAAAGAGGCGCTGGATCTGTTCTTTGACGTTCGTAAAGTACCTGGTTTGAAGAAGAAGCCATCGACGTCTGAATTGATCGATTGGTTGAAGCTGTTGGTTGCTGATGATCTTTCAGCTGAAGCCTTGCTTGAGAAAGACAGCTCCAAGGCCATTCCTCCTTTGTACGGTGCTTTGTTGAAAAACGAACAAGACGTGCACTTGTTGGATCGCTTGGCCTTTATGAGTCGTCGTGCGTCTCGTAATTAATGGTTCTTTACTAATTGCTGAACAGTGAGGTCTGGTTATGTTAATCGACTTCTTTTATGAAGTAAGAAAAGCCAGAGTCCCGGTCTCTATTCGAGAGTACCTTGATTTACTGGAAGCGCTGGAACATAAACTGGCGTTTGCAGACATCGACGAGTTTTATTTGCTCAGCCGTACGGTGATGGTGAAGGACGAGAAGTATTTCGATCGTTTCGATAAGGCCTTTGGGTCGTATTTCGAAGGGATTGAAATGCTTGATGACTTGTTTGATAAAGCGGTTATCCCTGAAGAATGGCTTCGTAAGGAACTCGAAAAAATGCTTTCGGAAGAAGAGAAAGCCATGATCGAGTCTTTGGGTGGTTTTGAAGAGTTGATGGAAACCTTCAAGAAGCGTCTGGAAGAACAGAAAGAACGTCATCAGGGCGGTAACCGTTGGATTGGAACGGGCGGAACGTCTCCGTTTGG
>JBFHTA010000326.1:0-4143 GCA_041590855.1 Pseudomonadales bacterium | reverse complement strand
GGCTGGAACTCTTCAGCCTTCTTGTTCAGCTCTTCCGCCATGGCTACCGCGTCCTGGCTCACCCCGTTCAACTCCATGTCGTAACGAACAGAGCTGATTGGCAGCATAGACTCGATTTTTTCAATGCTGTACGTGGCCTTGGTGTTCATTTTCTCATTCACCACATCGGTTGTGCTCGACAACGACATATTGGTGAACTTGGCCGGACCGGCTTGAGCCATAACATTAATTTCTTTGACATTAATCAGGCTGGTGCCGATTGTCAGGCCAGACGCGTGCTCGTCGTAATTGGAATCGATGGAAATGTCTTTCACGTCCACTTCGGCGTCCGGACTCTTGAAGCTGGACTCTGCCAAAATAACCTGAGCAGACCCCGAGTTGCTGCCAACATTACCTTCAAAGATCAGCTGTAATGGTGAGCTCTTGGCGGAGACCTGGCTCAACGCATCTTCATAGGTGATGGCCTGAGTTTCTAACACTGAGCGGCCATAACCAAACATATTGATGTTGGAATTACCTTTAAACAACACACCACCCAAGTACTGATCGATCATACCTTGTACTTCAGCGGGTACGTCTTCAAGAAACACGGTATCTGTTGACGCTACTTCAAAGAAATACGTTCCTGCATCGTTCTTGGAGATTGGTGTGTGCTGAAGATCGCTTTCTATGACCACTGAAAACGGTGGAATTTCTTCTTCCGGAAACTGGAAGCCTAGCTTGATACGAGTTTTAGACGTTGCATAGCCACGCTCGAAACTGGTTTCTGTGATGCTGATGTTATCGTTCTCATCTTGCTGCATGAGCTCAACCGATTGGTTGAACTGCTTTTCTGCAACCGAACCCATGATCCAAGGGCTGACTGCACCGCCTGCCGCAATAACGATGGCCGTGGCTAATAAAGATTTGCGCATGGTTAAGTCCTTTTATTGACTGATCCAAAGAGAAAAAGAAGCGGCATTTTATCGGATCTGGCAGAAGTTAACATTGTATTATTGTAAAAAGGGATGAATAGCTGGTGTGGTAATTGGGCGATTATTTATTCCCACACCCCTTGGTCTTTTTCGAAAAGTAGTTCAGTTCATTTGCTTTAGTCATAGAGAAAAAGGAGGCTGAGCGCCTCCTTTAAGATGATTCTGTAGCTACAGAATGTTAGAACTTTCCACAAGCAACCTAAGGGTTACAGATTTCCTGCGGGCAGGGTGATCCGAGTTGTTCCCAGATATAGGAGGTCAGGCTGATCGGGCCGCCGTAGAGTGCTGTGCCTGGGGCTGCAAAGCCGCGAGCGCCGGAGAGGGTTTCTACCGGGCCGACGGCATCTACATTGTCTGACCGGGTCGGGCCTGTGTATTGATAGTTGCCCATCTTTGTCTGAATCAGGTCTTCGTGCGGATAAGGCCAAAGGGAGTGTGTGGTTAATGTATTCCATCCGGGCTCTCCCATGAAGGTGCCTGAGCGTCCTAGACGATTTTCAATGCGAGCCCCGACACGCTTGCCGGATTCACCTGCCGAGTCGAGCACAGACCCGGATTCAATGACGGGTAAGTAACTCAAGCCGTGGGTTCTAGGGTCAAGCGCAAGGGAACTGTTGTAATACACTCGACTGCCATAGTTGCCGGATGATGGTGCTAAGGCGGTGTAGCCATTTTCGAAGAAGTTGACATGATTAAAGGTTAACTCGCTCGATGCGAAGCCCATCAAACCTCTGGGGTTCACTTGCGTACCATCCCAGCCTGCGCGGTAGATGATCGAGTTGGAAATACGCAGAGGGTTAATTCTGTGGTAGAAGTAGACATAGCCGTCTCTAGGTGCAGCATCAAACTGGCCCAGCGTCACTTGGTCCACCTTCATCGGGCCATAAGAACCAATGTAGTTTAGCGCGCCACTGTGACCATGGTTGTCTTTGGCAACACGATCTCCCCAACCAATGCTGTTCACCACATAGTTATAGTGCTCAGGTTCGTACTCATCGTTCATGCTGGAGAAAGGTAATGAGTTGTTCAGAGAGATACCGGAGTGGTAGGTGTTGTCTTTGGGGTAGCCTTTACAATCGGATGCCGCAAAGGTGAAAGAAGCGGCCATGTAAGTGTGGCGTGCCCAGAACTTTTCAGAGTTACTGTCCACAACGATGGCATTTTGCCAATCCACATTACGGCTGCAGTAGGTCATTAAGGCACCAACTGGTTCCAGACCCATATAGCCATCCACTCGGGAAACAACACGCCTTGCCACACTGTTCAAACTCTTACGGAAGGACACCTGATAACGGGCGTGGCCCCAGGTATAGATATCTTCCATTAAGATTTGATTGGATCGACGGATGTAGATATTGGTTGAACCGCAACGTCCGCCGCTGCCATTACCCTGAAAATTACAGTCGGCATTGCGACCGGAATCCGATACCGCGACATCAATGAGCTTCACATATTGAGCGTTGCTGATGAAAATTCCAGAGCGAAGGGTATCGTTTACGTGGATGCCGCGTATCGCAATGTATTCCTGAGGTTCCGGGCCAACGTAGTGCTCAGGCCAATCTGGGTTGATCCAGTTTCCAGCCAGGTGGATCATTTTTTTGGTCTGACCTCGGCCATCAAAAATAACCTGTCCGGGATCTTCGGCGATGATGGTGGTGAAGTTCGTTGCCGTGCCAGCCGGAGGTAATGCACCGCCTTCAAAGGCATTCATAAAGTCCGCATCTGTCCCTTGGTACACGCCGTTTCGAATGATTAAGGTTCCGCCGCCATTTAAAGCGCGGACGCCACTGGCTACGGTTTTGTACTCTTCATTCGGGCCGACGTAGAGAGTTTGAGGGACATTGCCCACGCTGGCAATCCAGGTTTCGGTGAGCTTTTCTCCTGAATTAGAAACCGCTTTCACACCAAGGTGGATGCTTTCGATGGGATGATCTGCGGGAACGTCCCAGTGAACGGCACCGGTGTCCGGGTCAACGGTCATTTCATCCGGCCCGTATTCTTTCAGCCAGCGGATGCTGTTGTTTCCATCGCCCTGTGAAGCAAGTAACGGTTGGAAAGTATAGGTGTCACCTGGCAGCAATTGCTGGTCGGGCACGGGTTGCAATTGTAACTCTGCCGCTTGATCGCTGGTCAGTAGGAAGGTGGTGGTTTGGCTGACGTCGGATAACAAGCGTTGACTGCCTGTTTCGATATTGTCTGTTTGGATGTAAGCGGCCACTTGATAGTCATAACTCTGGCCTTCCGTGACGTTGTGATCTATCAATGAGGTGCCGGAAAGGTCAGCGATTTCTGCGCCGTCTCGGTACACCAGATAGCCTTCGGCCAATGGCGCTTCAGTGGCGGGCGTCCAGTCCAGGCGAACAGAGTTAGCCGTCGCTTGTTGTGCAATCAGGTTGTGCGGCGTTAATGGCGGTTGTGATGCGTCGGGCTCGCCTGTGTTGCCATCATCATTGTTATTTGGGTCGTCATTATCGGCTGTGTCGTCAGGATCTTCCGGCGTAGGATCACTTCCGTTATTGCCGCCAGTGCCGTCTCCCGAGCCTCCACCAGTCGGAGAGCCTGAACCTTCCACCGACACCCAGTCAAAGTCCCAGCGACCGCTTTCGGCTTTTAGGGTCAGATGGTTGCCTAACGGTTGTTCCGGCAAGTTAGCGAGTAAATGATGCAATACTTGCTCTTCGCCCTTATAGACGTCGAAGTAACCGTCGTTGACTTGAAAGGTCAGTGTTTGCCATTGATCGGCATCGATCAATAAACCATGTCCGTTGCCTGAATAATACTGGGTGTCATAACCCGCTCGCGTTAATTTGAAGTGGGAGCTGGCATTACCGCCGGTACTGATTTCATACGTGTGTTGATTCAACTCGCCATTGGGGCCTGTGAACAGGTACATCTGAAGGTTGGCATAATTTGGTGTACCTTCGGCGGGCTTGGCTTTCAGTACGACTTTTGAGTCGAAACTCGCCAGCAAGGGCTCCAAGCTGGTTAGGCTTTTAGAACCTTCGCTGGATACGGTTAAAACACTTTGCTGAACCGTTTCGTCATTCTCCGACCACTGCTCCAGCGTGTCGAATTCGTCTGTCCAAACAGACGGCTCGTCGGAGACACTCAGCCAGTCGAAATCCCAGCGTCCGCTTTCTGCTTTCAAGGTAATGCGATTCCCCAGTGG
>JBFHTA010000325.1:0-4180 GCA_041590855.1 Pseudomonadales bacterium | reverse complement strand
ATGATTTCAACAATAGCCGCCGCAGGAATCAACCCGGCTAAACGCGCCAAATCACACCCCGCTTCGGTATGACCCGCACGGCTTAACACGCCACCCGGTTGAGCTCGCAACGGGAAGATATGCCCCGGTTGCACAATGGCATCAGCCGGAGAATTTGGGTCTACCGCCACTCGAATGGTATGAGCACGGTCTGCCGCTGAAACACCGGTGGTCACACCTTCTCGGGCTTCAATGGCCACGGTAAATGGCGTACTGAATTGAGCACTGTTATCGCTTACCATCGGAGGTAAGCCTAAGAAATCACAACGCTCTCCCGTTAACGTCAAACAAATCAATCCTCTGGCTTTTGACGCCATAAAGTTGATGTCCGCCGGCGTTACTTTTTCCGCCGCGATAATGATATCGCCTTCGTTTTCACGGTCTTCATCGTCCATCAGGATAACCATTTTGCCCTGACGGATGTCTTCAATGATTTCTTCAATACTGTTTAAGGACATTCTCTAGCCTTCTAGCCATTTGCTGTGATTGAGGAATTTTCCAGTGCTTATCGCCTTGCTTTGCCTGTAAAGCCATGTTCCGCCAGAAAGCCCATACTGAGCTTACTCTCCGACTGACTTTCTGCATCGTCCGAGCACTTGTTGATCAATCGCTCAAGATAGCGAGCGACTACATCAACTTCAAGATTTACCGTATCACCCACCCGGTAATTCTTAATGATAGTTTCCTGTTGCGTGTGGGGAATGACATTCAATACAAAATCATCCCCTTCCAAATCATTTACCGTCAGACTGCAGCCATCCACGGTGATTGAGCCCTTCTTGGCGATGTATCGCGCCAACGATTGATCCGGTCGAATAACAATACGTACCGAACGGGCCGATGGTTCAAGCTGGATAATCCGCCCTTGCCCATCAACATGACCACTGACGATATGCCCCCCAAATCGGGAAGTCGGCAACATCGCTTTTTCCAGATTAACCTGGGCTCCGACGGGCATATCCTGCAGCCCGGTCAACGATAAGGACTCCAAAGAAACATCCGCAGTAAAGGATGCCTCAGTGAACGCCACCACGGTCAGACACACTCCGTTGACGGCAATGCTGTCGCCCAGTTTTACATCGCTCATATCCAGGTTATTGACGTTAATCGTCACAGCAACATCACCACCTTGAGTGACCTTGCTTTTTAAATTGCCTAACGCTTCAACTATTCCCGTAAACACACCGCACCTATAATCAAACGCGTTTCTTTAGAGGCTTTACCATTCAAGCCTTGTTTCACCGAATATTGATTCACTGTATTTTGCGATAACAGGAAAAGTCTTATTCGGCCATATAACCTAACTGTACATTTTTGCTAATCAAACAATTTCTAATCAAACAATTTCTAATCAGACGATCTTGGTCGACAGTTTGCTGATCACCCGAATGTCATCTCCGACCCGAGTGACCTCCTCAAAACTCAAAGGAATCGCATCAGCCATAGCGTCTAAAGGCAATGTTACTAACGGCCTGGCCGCTTGCCCCATCAACTTCGGCGCAATGTAAGTCCAGCATTCGTCCACTAAACCCTCTGAAATAAAGGCCGCTGAAAGCCTAGCTCCTGCTTCCACCAGCACTTCATTGATAGAGCGCTCTTTTGTCAGGCGCTTCAGCAATTCCAGCAGATCAATGCGCGGCTCGCTTGTCTGCGTCCATACTGTTACCCCGAGCTGTTCCAACCGACGCTGCTTATCCGCATCGGCATGATTCGAACAGACCACCAGCGTTTCTCCCGGCAATGTCAGAATCTTAGCCGATTCAGGTATACGCAACTGGCTGTCCAACACTACTCGCAAGGGTTGCTGTTTTACTATCTCTGTCGCCAGACTGGACGTTAACCCTAATTCTTGCTGACGAACCGTCAACGAGGAATCATCATGAAGAATGGAGTCTACACCGGTAATAATGGCATCACTCCTGGCGCGTAAACGCTGAACGTCTGATCGAGCCAACGGCCCTGTGATCCACTGACTTTCTCCCGACGCCATGGCCGTTCGACCATCCAGACTCATCGCTTGCTTGATTCTGACGTAAGGAACGCCCAACTCCATTCGCTTCAAAAAGCCAGGATTCAACGCCCGGGCTTCGTCTTCCAAAATACCACTGAGTACGCTTATTCCGGCGTCTTCGATACGCTTTAAACCGCGCCCTGACACCTCCGGGTTTGGATCAGTCATCGCGGCAACCACTCGTGCCACCCCAGCATTTATCAACGCATCACAACAAGGCGGCGTTCGCCCGAAATGACTGCAAGGCTCCAAGGTCACATAAGCCGTTGCACCAACCGCCTGATCGCCTGCGTCCCTTAACGCATGTACCTCGGCATGAGGTTCACCGGCACGAAAATGGAAACCCTTGCCAACGATCTTTTCATCTTTAACGATAACGCAGCCCACCCTTGGGTTCGGATGAGTGGTATATAAACCTTCTTTGGCCAACGATATGGCCTGAGACATCCAGTGCTCGTCTTCGAGGTGGATCGCTTCCGGATTAATCACTTTACAGGCTCCGATGAGGCATTGGATAACTTATCAATTTCCTTACGAAACTCATCGATGTCCTGAAAACTTCGGTACACAGACGCAAAACGTACATAAGCCACTTGATCCAGTTGACGTAAGGCTTCCATCACGGCCTCACCCACCATTAAGGAAGGCACTTCACGTTCGCCGGTCGCACGAAGTCGATGCTTGATTTTGAGAATAGCAGATTCAATGTCGTCGAAGCTCACCGGACGTTTTTCCAACGCGCGTTGAATTCCGGCTCTCAGTTTTTCTTCATTGAAAGGTTCACGTGTGCCATCTTGCTTGATAACACGAGGCATCAGTAGCTCTGCTACTTCATAGGTAGTGAAACGCTCATTACATTTCAGACATTCACGACGACGTCGTACCTGTTCACCGTCGCTGATCAGACGGGAATCAATTACTTTGGTTTCTTTGTAGCCACAAAACGGACAATACATGTGAACCTCTGAAGTTAAAGAGCTGAGTGTCGACCCACTAAATGTAGAAATGCTTTACTCAATAGCCTTAAGATCGACGCAAGCAGGTAAAGCGCCGCTATTGTAATTTCACTTGGCCCAAAACGCAAAAGGCTTCGATACGAATTTCTTCGTATCGAAGCCTTTGGTCAAACCCAGAGGTTTGAGCGACTATTTGTATACAGGCTTCTGCTTACAAATTGCCAATACTTTTTGTTTAACGTCTGCAATGGCAGCAGATGCATCACCAGACTCAAGTCCATCCAATACATCACAGATCCAACCAGCAAGCTCTGCTGATTCCGCTTCTTCGAAACCACGGCTAGTGATTGCAGGCGTACCGATACGAAGACCAGACGTAACGAACGGAGAACGTGGATCATTAGGAACCGCATTCTTATTCACAGTGATGTTCGCTTCACCTAGTGCAGCATCAGCGTCTTTACCTGTGTACTCTTTACCGATCAGATCAACCAGGAACAAGTGATCGTCAGTACCACCAGAAACAACGTTAATACCACGCTCAATGAATACGTTCGCCATTGCCTGAGCGTTCTTAACAACTTGTGCTTGGTACGCTTTGTATTCTTCAGACATTGCTTCTTTGAAGCACACCGCTTTAGCCGCGATCACGTGCATCAATGGGCCACCTTGTGACTCAGGGAATACCGCGAAGTTTAGCTTCTTGTTCAATTCTTCGTCTTCTTTCGCAAGAATCAAACCACCACGAGGACCACGCAATGTTTTGTGCGTAGTTGTTGTTACAACGTCAGCGAAAGGCACCGGGCTTGGATAAACGCCTGCAGCAATCAAACCTGCAACGTGCGCCATATCCACAAACAAGTATGCGCCCACTTTGTCCGCGATGTCGCGGAAACGCTGCCAATCAACAACGCGAGAATACGCAGAGAAACCAGCAACGATCATCTTTGGTTTGTGCTCTTCAGCCAAACGCTCTACTTCGTCGTAATCAATCTCACCCGTTTCAGGGTTTAGACCGTACTGAACTGCATCATAGATACGACCAGAGAAAGAAACCGCTGCACCGTGCGTCAAGTGACCACCGTGAGCAAGGCTCATACCTAGAACTTTGTCACCAGGCTTACATAGCGCCATGTATACTGCTGCGTTTGCTTGAGAACCAGAGTGCGGCTGT
>JBFHTA010000324.1:0-4221 GCA_041590855.1 Pseudomonadales bacterium | reverse complement strand
TCCATTGCTGAGTTGGCGCATTATCGTAAAACCTTTCTTAAACTTGCCTGATTTACGATAACCGCCTTGTGAGCGTTACCGATCCTTTGGGGATCTCGCGATAATCCGGGATTCTTGAATCTGGTTTGCTTGAATCTGGTGGGCTTGTTGGTTATTAGCTGCTAACTTTTCTTTTTGCTGCTTAATGGCCCACACAATATGAGTGGCGACCATCTCGGACGTTTCCGACAACTTGTTCTCAAGGGCTGAAATTATGTTCGGATTGGCCGGGGCATTACCTAAGGCGATGGCTAGATTTCTTTGCCATTTATCATAGCCAGCTCGACGGATTGGTGAACCTTCAGTGTTTTTCAGAAACGCTTCTTCCGTCCACGCAAAAAGCGTTAACAGTTCAATGTCATCCAGTTGATGTCGAGGGGAGAAATCCGCCTCTTTTGATTCGTGAGTGAATTTATTCCATGGGCAGACCATCTGACAGTCATCGCATCCATAAATTCGGTTGCCCATCAAAGGCCTGAGTTCTTCGTCTATGATGCCGTCGTATTCAATGGTGAGGTACGAAATACACTTTCGGGCGTCCAGAACGTGGGGCTCAATGAAGGCAGATGTCGGGCATAAGTCCAAGCAGGCGGAACAGCTGCCGCAATGCATTGTTTGCTGGGGTGGATCGACAGGCAAAGGCAGGTTGGTAAATAATTCCCCGAGAAAAAAGTAAGAACCGGACTTTGCGTTGATCAGCATGGTATTTTTACCGATCCAGCCCATGCCGGCATTTTCAGCGATGCCGCGTTCCAGAACGGGGGCGCTGTCCACAAAGGCGCGAAAACCGTGATTTTCTGCCAGTTCAGACACTTCCTTACCCAATTGAGTAAGACGCTTTCGCATTAGCTTGTGGTAATCCCGTCCCAGTGCGTAGCGTGAGATATAGGCTTTATTCGGAGCATCGAGAATCTCAAATGCTTGATCTTGATTCTGCATGTAATCCAAGCGGACGCTGATAATTCTGATGGTGCCTTCTTGAAGTTGCTCCGGGTGTTCTCTCAGTTCCCGATGATTTTCCATCCAACTCATTTCGCCATGGAGCTTTTGAGCCAACCAGTTTTTAAGGTGTTCCGAGTGTTTGGACACGTCTGTGGAGGTAATGCGGATATCCTGAAATCCCAGTGTCTTACCACGCTGCTTAATAAGATCGGCTATTTCTTGCAAAGAATCGGAATGATTGAGGCTTTCTGAGTGCATGATCAGTGAAAATTCTGCTCATCTTGAGTAGACTGTGTATTTTGCATTAATCCGCTTGAGAACAAAATAGAAACCTTTATGTTACTAAGTCGATATTTGGACAACGAACAAGAGACTCTAAGGCTGGCAGGGCAATTGGCTACTGTGATGAAAGGGGCTGGTGTGGTGTATCTTCATGGACATTTGGGTGCAGGAAAAACCACCTTTTGTCGGGGGGTGTTGTCCGCCTATGGCCATCAAGGGGCAGTAAAGAGTCCGACGTATACTCTGGTAGAGCCTTATAAGGTTGGTGGTTATCAGGTATTCCATTTTGACTTATACCGTTTGTCTGATCCTGAAGAGCTCGAATACATGGGGATTCGTGACTATTTTGAAGATCAGGCCTTATGTCTGGTGGAGTGGCCTTCACAAGGGGAAGGCGTATTGCCGGAACCGGATTTAAACATTCGGCTTCAAGCTGATGATGGCGGGCGCTTCCTGGAAATAGAAACCAGTTCTGATTATGGTCGTAAGGTTTTGACCGATCTGGAACATTTCTTTAATGAGACGCAAGAATAAGGATTGTATGTTGGGACGTTTCATTGTCGGTACTTTCCTGACGTTTCTGGTGTGCTTTTCGGCATCTGCTGCTGAAAAGGTTAAAAGCATTCGTGTATGGAAAGCACCGGAATACACTCGTATTGTATTTGACCTGACTGGTGCAGTGGATCACCAGGTGTTTATGCTCAAAGGTCCGGATCGCCTGGTGTTGGATCTGTCGAATACGATGACGCCCAAATCTCTTTCGAAACTCGACTTTTCCGGCAGTCCGGTGACAGGCATTCGACATGCCAAGCGTTCTGCCAGTGACGTTCGCTTTGTATTGGACCTCAAGGAGTCGGTCAAACCCAAAAGCTTCCTATTAAAACCAAACGAACATTATGGCGACCGTTTGGTAGTAGATGTCTATCCGCTCAGTAAGCAATTGCAACAACAAGAAAGTGTTCAGGATGTAAAGTCGCTGGTGGCGAATGGCAAGCGGGACATTATTATCTCGATTGATGCAGGGCATGGTGGCGAAGACCCAGGTGCAATTGGTCCAGGCCGGTTGATGGAAAAGAATGTGGTGTTGTCCATCGCTCGTGAATTAAAGCGCGAAATTGATGCGATCAAAGGTTTTCAGGCTCGACTGACTCGCGAAGGCGATTACTACATCAGTTTACGCGGGCGTACCCGGTTGGCCCGTAAACAAAAAGCGGATTTGTTTGTTTCCATTCATGCCGATGCGTTCCATAAAAAGTCTGCCCGTGGTGCTTCGGTTTGGGCGCTGTCAGAGCGTGGTGCCACCAGTGAAATGGGTCGCTGGCTGGCGCAGAAGGAAAACGATGCCGACCTGATAGGTGGTGTGGGGAATGTGTCGTTGGATGATAAGTCGGACGTATTGAAGGAAGTGCTGTTGGATTTATCCATGACCAGCAGCCTGAAGTCCAGCCTGGACGTTGGCAGTATGGTGCTGGGTGAGATGGGTCAGGTGGCTCGTCTTCATAAGAAGCACGTCGAGCAGGCAGGATTTGCAGTATTGAAGTCACCGGATATTCCCTCAATTCTGGTTGAAACCGGGTTTATCTCCAACCCTACAGAAGCTAAGAACCTGGGTAGTTTGAGTTATCGTAAGAAAATGGCAAAACGCCTTGCCAAGGGCATTCAGCGTTATTTTGAAGGAAAGCCTCCAGTCGGAACCTATTTAGCATGGGTTAAGGCTGGTCGCCCTTCTTTGGCTGCTGCTGAATCTGCTTCTGGTCCGAGGTTAGAGGCTACGCCCGTTAAGCCCAAGGCTCCGGCGGCATCGGTATCCGGCCAGCGCGATACCGTAACCCAGTATAAGGTTCAGCATGGCGACAGTTTGAGTCGTGTGGCGCGTAAGTTCAGTGTTTCGGTAAATGAACTGAAACAGTTGAACGGCCTCAAAAGCAGTATCATTCATGTGGGTCAAACACTGAAAGTGCCTGCCAGTCGCTCGTAATTCATTCAGTGCATTGCATACGTCTATTTAGAGAAACTATTCATTTAGAATAACCGTTCATTTAAAGAAACAGTACATTTAGAGAAACAGTTCATGTCTCGTATTCACCAGCTTTCCCCAAGACTGTCGAACCAAATCGCTGCTGGCGAGGTAGTCGAACGTCCGGCATCTGTTGTTAAAGAGTTGTTAGAAAACAGTCTCGATGCCGGAGCACAGCGCGTCGATATTGACGTTGAGCAGGGCGGGGTAAAGCTGATTCGTATTAGGGATGATGGTAAAGGGATTGTTAAAGACGATTTGGCGTTGGCGTTATCCCGGCATGCAACCAGTAAAATTCTTGAACTGGATGATTTGGAAGCGGTAGGCACTTTGGGCTTTCGGGGAGAGGCGCTGGCGAGTATCAGTTCTGTGTCGCGACTAACTTTGTCATCCCGACATGAAGACAGTGATCAGGGGTGGCAGGTGTCGGTGGAAGGTCAGGAAATGAAGCCAACCATCAAGCCGGCAGCGCACAATGTTGGTACTACCCTGGAAGTGCGTGATCTGTTCTTTAATACCCCAGCGCGTCGAAAGTTCCTGCGTAAAGAAAAAACCGAGTTTGGTCATCTTGAAGAAGTAGTCAAACGTATTGCATTAAGTCGTTTCGATATCGGTATTTCTCTAAAGCATAACCAGAGAGTGATTCATAGTTTCCGTCCTGCGTCGACGGAGCAAGAGCAGGCGCGTCGTGTTGCGTCGATCTGTGGTCCGAATTTTATTCAGAATGCGGTCACGGTGAATGTGGAAGTGGGTGAGTTGAAGCTATGGGGATGGGTGGGTTTGCCGACCTTCTCCCGAAGTCAGGCTGATCTGCAATATTTCTTTGTGAATGGCCGTGTGATTCGGGATAAGCTGGTGGCGCATGCCATTCGACAGGCGTATCGGGATGTACTCTACCACGGGCGCCATCCTGCGTTTGTGCTGTATCTTGAGCTCGACCC
>JBFHTA010000323.1:0-4253 GCA_041590855.1 Pseudomonadales bacterium | reverse complement strand
TGATGGTTTGACGGCATATAAAGTGCCTAAGTTCATTGAGTTCCGCGATGAGCTTCCAAAGACAAACGTCGGTAAGATCCTTCGTCGCGAACTTCGTGATGAAGAAATGAAGAAAATCGGTGCAGCTTAATCGTTATCGATTAAACAACGCTTGAGCTCTTCAAAAAGCCCCGCTAAGGTAGCGGGGCTTTTTTGTTGTTTGAAAACATGTACGATAATTTTTTGAGAGTGTTATAGGTTAGGTCAGTGGTTATGTCCCAAAACGAATTGATCAGGCAGCTCAACGATCAAGTCGCTAAGTGTATGTTGAAAGATCAATACCCTCTTAAGCGCGCGATAAAGGATTGGGCTAACTCTCAATCTACAGTGTCTCAATCTAAAACCACTGAATCTATAGTCTCTGAGACCCCTTCGTCTGAAGCTGCGGCCCCACGAAAATCGACGGCGTCTGGTCGTCGCAAAGGTCAGGGCAAACCTCGTAAGGTGCTCACAGCTGATCAGATCATTAAGCGAATTGAATCTTCTATGCTTGCCAGAGCGGAGCGAGAAGGCGTATCTCTGACCATTAACTACCCTGAAATTTTACCGGTCTCTGAACGAGTTGAAGAAATCAAAAAGGTGATTTCGGAAAACCAGGTGACTGTGATTGCAGGTGAAACTGGCTCCGGTAAAACCACTCAGATACCTAAAATTTGTTTGGAATTGGGATACGGCCGAAAAGCACGCATTGGTCATACCCAGCCTCGCCGTTTGGCTGCGACATCAGTAGCAAATCGTTTGGCTGAAGAGCTGAACGTTGATGTTGGCAACGAGGTTGGTTATCAGGTCCGGTTTAAAGATAATTCTAATGAGCGAACGCTGATTAAACTCATGACAGATGGTGTCCTACTGAATGAGACGCGCTTTGATCGGTATTTTAATCAGTATGATTGCATCATCATTGACGAGGCGCATGAGCGTAGCCTGAACATTGATTTCCTTTTGGGCTATCTGAAAAATATCCTGCCTAAACGTCCTGATTTAAAAGTCATCATTACCTCTGCAACCATTGATTTGGAGCGTTTCTCCAAACACTTTAATGATGCCCCGATCGTCGAAGTATCCGGTCGCACTTATCCGGTGGATACTTGGTACCGTCCGTTATCTGGTTCCTCTGAGGAGCAGGATGATCTGGATTTATTTCAGGGAATAGCGCAGGCCATTGAAGAGCTTGAACAAGTGGAGCGTACCGGTGGTCCGGATGGCCAAAAGTGGCCCAGAAATGGCGATGTGTTGGTGTTTTTACCTGGCGAACGTGAAATTCGGGAAACCGCCAAAGAGCTTAGAGCCAGACAGTTTCGGGACACCGAAATTTTGCCGCTATATTCCCGATTGAGTAGCGCAGAGCAGAATAAAATATTTAATCCATCTGGCGGTGGTCGCCGGGTAGTCTTGGCTACCAACGTCGCAGAAACCTCTTTGACTGTGCCTGGAATTCGTTATGTTATTGATTCCGGGGTAGCGCGCATCAGCCGATACAGTTACCGAACCAAGGTGCAACGTTTACCGATTGAAGCGATTTCCCAAGCCAGTGCCAATCAACGTAAAGGACGATGCGGGCGTACAGCGCCTGGTATTTGTATTCGACTTTTTGACGAGCAGGATTTTATTCAGCGACCTGAATTTACGGACGCAGAAATTCACCGAACCAACCTGGCCACTGTTATCCTTCAAATGCTGGATCTTAAACTGGGTGATATTGAGCGGTTTCCTTTTGTGGAAGCGCCTGATTCACGCTTTGTGAAAGACGGTTATCGACTGCTTCAAGAACTGGGGGCGGTAAAGAATCAAAAGCTTACCCAAATTGGCCGTCAAATGGCTCGACTACCCTTGGATGCGCGTATCGCTCGTATGGTTATTGCCGGACATGAACTTCAGTGCTTGTCTGAGATTATCATTATTGCCGGTGTTTTGGGGTTGCAAGACCCCAGAGAGCGACCTCAGGACAAGCAGCAACAAGCCACAGAGAAACACAGTGCGTTTAAAGATGAAGCCTCTGATTTTCTGGCGTTAATTAATCTTTGGAACGCCTATGAAGAACAGCGTCAGGAGGTTAGCAACAGCCAGCTCAGGAAGTGGTGCCAGAAAAACTTCATCTCCTATATGAGAATGCGCGAATGGCGCGACATGCATCGCCAATTACACATTCTAGCTAAGAATCTGGAGTTAAAAGAGAACTCACAAGCGGCCTCTTACGAAGCGATTCATAAAGCGTTACTGACCGGTTTGTTGGCTCAAATTGGTCAGTTGAAAGAGAAGCGTGAATACCAGGGGGCGCGTCAGAAGCTGTTTTATATAGGGCAGGGGACGCCATTAGCCCGAAAAACACCCAAGTGGGTGGTGGCTGCTGAGATGATGGAAACTCAGAAGCTCTTTGCCCGAACCGTCGCAAAAATTGAACCTCAGTGGGTCGAAACGGTTGCGGGTGACCTGGTGAAGCGTCATTACTCGGAACCACACTGGGAACGCAAGCGAGGTGAAGTGGTTGCTTACGAACGCGTTAGCATCTACGGGTTAACGACCACGCCAAGGCGTAAGGTGTCTTACCAAAAGCATGACCCGGCCTTATGTCGTGAGATATTTATTCGAGCGGCGCTGGTAGAAGGTGATTACGATACTAATGCCGGCTTTTTCAGAAAGAATAAGGCCTTGATTGAAGAAGTCATGGCGCTGGAAGATAAAACCCGTCGTCGGGATATCCTGGTGGATGATGAGACGCTGTTTCGTTTCTATGATGAGTTACTACCGGAAAGCGTGACAGGGCACATTAGCTTCGAAAAGTGGCGTAAAGAGAAAGGCAAACAGCGGGATAAAGAATTACTACTTACGAAAGATTATCTCTTCAAACAAGACGAAGTTGCGCTCTCTCAAGAGCAATTTCCGGATGTCATGAGTTTTGGGCAGCTTAAACTGCCTTTGAGTTATGCGTTCTCTCCAGGTAAAGAAGACGATGGTATTTCCCTGAAAGTGCCTCTTTCAGCGTTAAAGCAGGTGCCAGAGGCAGAGCTTGATTGGTTGGTGCCAGCCTTCTTAAAAGAGCGATGTGTAGCCTTAATCAAAGGTTTGCCTAAACAGTTTCGTCGGCACTTTGTACCTGTGCCTGATTATGTTGAAAAACTGCTGCCGCGATTGACGAAAGGGAATGGCCGATTGATTGATCAGCTTTCCGACCAATTATTTTATCTAACCGGAGTTCGGGTCAGTGAAGAGCATTGGCAAAGAGTCGAGGTTGAACCTCATCTGACGATGAATATCCAGTTGATTGATGAATCAAATAAGGTCATCGATCAAGGGCGCGATTTACACCAACTGCTGGAAAAGTGGGGCGACAAATCGACCGAGCTGAAGATTTCTTCCGACACGCCCAGCGAGTTCAACCGCAAAGACATTACCGAATGGGATTTCGGTAGCTTACCGAGCGAATGGGAATACACAGTCTCAGGTGTGGTGGTGAAAGGATTCCCATTCCTACAAGATGATGGTGCCAGTGCATCCATCGCTTTGACGGACAGTGCTCTGTGGGCAAACCATCAGCACCGTTTAGGTGTATGTCGCTTGTTGAAATTGTCGCTCAAAACACAGATTCAACACTTGGTGAAATCGCTTCCAAAATTTGAAAAAACAGCACTGTGCTTTGCGACCGTTGGGAATCGTAATCAATTGATTGATGATTTTGTTACGGCATTGTTGCTGCGCTATATCGATGAAGTTGAAACAGTAAGAACGCCTGAGGCATATACAGAACTGCATGAGAAGGTGCGTTCTGATCTCTATGATCGAGGTTGCTCTCTGGCCGAATTGCTTAACGTGATCATGCTTAAATATCAGTCGTTAGCGAATAAGCTGAAAGGCAAGTTCACTCTGGCAACAGCGTTTGTTTTCAGTGACGAGAAGAAACACTTGTCGCAACTGGTCTATCGCAATTTCTTAACAGAGACGCCACCAGAGGCTTTGGAACATTATCCCCGCTATCTGGACGCTATCGAATACCGATTGGACAAACTTCAAGGCAACATCCTAAAAGCCCAGGATTATATGAATACGCTCAATGAATTTTGGGAACGTTATTCAAGCATGCTGGAAAAAAACAAAACCCGGCACAGGTATGATCCTGCGCTTGAAGAGTTCCGTTGGCTAATCGAGGAATTGCGAGTTTCGTTTTTTGCGCAAACTTTAGGAACTACTCAAAAAGTATCGGCAAAGCGATTGGAAGA
>JBFHTA010000322.1:0-4259 GCA_041590855.1 Pseudomonadales bacterium | reverse complement strand
GGTTCAACAGTCTCAATGTTTGAGTAGGGCAGCTCGACACTGTACTGGATGTTTTCGAACGATGCGTTCAGATGGTTTACTTCACTAAAATCTGGCCCGCCCCGGAAGCCGCGCCAGAGATTCTTAATTATTCCCATTAGCATAATCCTTATACTTTGAAATGCTTATCTTAAGCCCTTGTTTGCTTATTGATGTACTGTTGCACTTGCGCTGCTTTTTTGTCGTAGCCTAACATTTGTAGTTGGGTTTTGTAGGTTTCAATACCAAGGTATGGCAGTGTGTGGGGGCTTGCAAGCGGTTCTCCCCTGAAAACCAAGCCTGCAAATTGGAGACTTCGTTTTAAGCTGCTGCCGGACCAGTCATTATTTCCGGCCAGGTTAGGAACAAGGTCAAACGGGTTGTTTCTTTCTGGGTGAACTTTCATGCCTAAAGCATGAGCAATAGATTTAATTCTATGCATGTTTGCACCGGAGCCGTGTACCGCGACTTCTTGTTTTGTTAAAGAGCCACTGTAATGGCTTCGAAAGTGCTCTAACGCTGCAGTAAAAATAATGGCTCCCTGACTATGAACCAACCACTTTGTTGGTTTACCTTGCATTTGTCGTTGTTTCAGAACTGCAGCAAGGTGTTGGGCGTTATGGGATTTTTTGCCTCTGCGTTTGTCAAATGCGGATTCTATGAGATCAAAGGCCCCATTGTCTGAGGGGTTGTGAAATAGGGTATAGTTTCGAATATCATCTTCAGGATAGGCTACCTGAGAATGAACTCCCATCAGCCACGTAGCTTTCCCTAGTTCGTTGAGCATACCATTGACAGCGGCATGCTCTGTCCCGATTTGGTGTACTGGATCTCCAAGATCCCATTCCGTTCTTAGTATGTCTAATTCGTCTCTAGTTTTGGCTGAATCATAAACTTGGTTGCCGCTTGGTCTTCTCTTGACGTGCCACATCGCAGTGCGTTCTAGAGAATGATCCGTGTCCCTTTTTCCGAGTAGGTTTTTATCGTAATAAATTTCATGTATGACGACTTGATCATTTGAATTTGTTTTATATTCAATCAAGTAGTGATACTTATCAAAAGGATACCGAGTCCGGTACAGTCGTTTAAGTAAACTTGGGTTCGGATTGGGCTTAGACGCCGTTTTAGGATGTTCTACCACGTAGTGGATTTCGTTTAGCACTTGCTGTTGATCATAAAAATTCAGGCTTGCCAGCATGATCAGTGCTTGGTGGGTAATCTGGATATTCTGGTTTTTTACAAAGGTGATGTTGATTCCATGTTCTCTGGCCAGTTCGTGGGTGAGTGGCATGTAGTTGAAGCCTTGAACTTTGCCTGCGTGCATCCATGTCATTGTTCTGTCTCTCCGTAACAGTGTTGAAATGAAAAGACAGGGTACTAAAACCCGGGAAAGTCTGGTGCTACTTTCCTGGTCTTAGATGTATTTTTGAGAAGTTGGTCCGTTTGGCTAGGAATTTCGACTTAACTTTCCTTCATCTTGAGTTCGTATTTTATTCTGAGGCTTATTAACTCATCAGTTGTCGTTTGGTTGACTCTATGGCTTGTTGGGTGTGCTCCAGGTAGCTCTTCATTAGCTGGGTGTCTGACTTTAATTGATCTGCAATGTTTCTGATTTGTTGGTTTAGGCCCGCAGCTTGTTGCATCACTTCTTGCTGTTTAGTGAGTGTATCTCCTGCTTGGGCGGTTTGTTCAACACTGGTTTCTACTTTCTCCTGTCCGCCTTTCATAACGTTAACAGCTTCCTGGGTGCCGGATCGCAATACGTTAATAATTTCGCTGATTTGTTCGGTGGATTCTTGCGTTCGTTTTGCCAGTGTTCGTACTTCATCGGCTACAACGGCGAAGCCCCGACCTTGATCGCCAGCACGTGCGGCTTCAATGGCGGCATTCAGTGCCAATAGGTTGGTTTGTTCCGCAATACTGACGATAACATCAAGAAATGCACCTACCTTTTGACTTTGTTCTTCGAGTTCCAGAATAACTTTTGAGGCGGCGTTTATGTCACAAGCAAGTTCTTTAATGCCGCTCATAGCTTGTTGAACGATTTGATGGCCTGCGTCGGCTTCATCCAAACAGGTATTTAGATGTTCGAAGGATTCACCTGAGTGGTGATGGATATCCAGGCTCTGTTGCTCCAGGTTATGGAGTAGGCTTAGAGCAGATTGTTCGTCATGAATCAGTTGGTCGAGTTGTTGAGAGACGGCGTGTATGCGCTGTTCAAAGTCTTGTTGTTGGTGTTCCAACTCTTGTTGGAGTCGATTCATGGCTTCTAATTCGTCTTTAGAAATCTGATCTTGCTCTGCCGTTTCCACAGCATCAGATAGGGATCGGCGGATGCTGTAGTTCATGCCTTTGATGACAGGTACGGAAATTACAATTCCCAAACCTATCAGAACAGTAATGATCCAGAAGGCTGTGGTGTTGGGTTTGGATTCCTTGATTCTGGCTTTGGCTGCACGAAGGTTCGCCGACTCACGACGTTGAATTTCCTGATTCTTTAAAAGTGTTTGATAGGCTTCTATAGATCGTAATTGTTGTTCCACAAAGGTATCTAATGCCCTTTCGGTTCGCTCGATTGAAGTGTTCAGTTTTACTGTATCCAGGGTAACAGAACCTTCTAGCAGATTGGGTGAAGGCAGTTCTGACAGCTGTACATTTTGCCATTGGGGCAAAGTTTGCAGTTGCGGTTGAGGTAATTCGGGAAAATCGGGAAGAGGGGGCGTTTCGAAGTTTGGCAGTTCGACCGTTGGGGTATCCAGGCTCATTGGTGCAAGATCCACCAAACTGACTTTTACCGGCTTCAAGGCACTTGCAGTCAACGTTACTGGTTTGATTGCGGCGGGTTCGGTCTTTTGAAAGGCTTCCAATGCTTGATATCGCTCTTCAGCCAATCTCTCAAGCTCATCAATGTCGGTCAGTAATTCGGGGCGTTGCTTGTAGCTTTGATCATCCAGCGCTTTGATGTAGTCCTTGGTGGCTCGATAGTTCGATATCACGTTATTAAGGTTCTTTAAACGATTTCCCGCCATTAAATCATTCAGATACAAAGTGCCTGTGGCCAACAGGTATTTGCCTTGGGTGATTTGATATGCCAATTGGTTGTTGCCTGCCTCTAATGCGAGCTTTCGCCAGGCAGAAAATGACTTCTGAAGGCCAATGTAATGTTCGAAAAAGTGTTCGGCGTGTTGATCTGAGAATATAACGGTATTTTGATATGCAGCGGCTTGATCATCCAAAGCCTGTTTGGCTGAGGCGTGTTGTTTTTCCAGTGCCTTATTCGCTAACGATTGTTGTTCTTTTAGAGCCTGAGTAGCGAGGGATTGCTGTTCTTTCAGGGTCTTGTTGGCTTGCTGATGCTGCTTCAACAAGGTTTCCTGACTCATGGCGTGTTGTTTTTTAAGCGCTTGTTCAAACTCATTTACTTGTTGTTGAATCGTTTGATTATGAGCTTCAATTCGTTCATTTAAAGAAGCCTGGGCCGATTCCCACGTTTGGTTGATCGATAACATGGCCTCTTCCAAGGCTTTAGAGGCGGCAAGAATTACCGCTTCTTGTTGGGCTTTGCCTTGTGTGTTCAGCGTGTCTTGATGAGAGTTCAAGAAGTTATTAATGACGTTCTGATAGCTTATTAATGCGTTGTTTACGTCGTTATGGGTGAGGATCTTGGCTGACTTGAGAGACTCAGTTTCAGATTTAATTTGCGCCAGGGAGGCTCTAAGGCTTTCGACATCGGTTAGGGTGAGGTCGGGGATGTCCAGCGCAGGTAAGCGAAATTCGCTTTCTTTTTTCACCTGAACTTCTGTGGTTTCAATTAAAAAGTAGAGTGCAATTACTGCTGTAATCAGGAACCACACAACAAGAAATCCCACACCTTTATAGAGGTGCGAAGTAACCGATATATCCTGAGTCTGAGAAGTCATTTACTTCGGAGCTCCCATGATCTTTTTATGACACTTTTATTGTTGTTCAAACTTTAAGCAAAATTAGGGCCTGAATTTATCCCCATGTTTAGTTATAGCAGGTGTCTGTAGGCTTATCCTGTTTGGTCTGTGTGTTGGATAGGCCTTTCGGCTTTCTTTTAATATCAATGCATTAGTCAGTGAGTCGTGCTGGCGGGTACAATAGGCGTTTTTCTTTTGATGTGTTTTAAATTGATCTTTTTGATTTATTGAAGGTTTTTTATGTCCACCGCTAAAAACTCTGCAGCCTCCAAACCCACTACTAACGTGACTTGCCCTAAG
>JBFHTA010000321.1:0-4266 GCA_041590855.1 Pseudomonadales bacterium | reverse complement strand
GCGGATATTGAGAAATTACTGTAATTTTTATCGGTGATTCATAAAACAGCGGTATTGAGTGGCTCTATTGAGAAGTTCTCTGGGGTAGGTTAACAAGGGTGAGGTGTGAAGTGAGTTATCCTGAGCAGTTAAAGTTGGATAATCAATTGTGTTTTTTGTTGTACAGTGCTTCGCGATCAATGACACGAAGTTATCGTCCGTTATTGGATGAGCTTGGGTTAACTTACCCACAATATCTGGTAATGCTGGTACTTTGGGAAGCGAGAGGTGAAGGAGTGTCGATCGGCGAAATCGGAGATTCGCTGATGTTGGACACCGGTACTTTGACTCCCTTGATTAAACGCTTGGAGCAGAGCGGTTTGCTGGTTCGACGACGTAGTGCTGAGGATGAGCGGCGGGTGGAGGTATTCTTAACAGAGCAGGGGGAGTCATTGCGTTCCCAGGCTGAGCAAGTGCCGATAAAGTTGACCTGCGCATTGGATGTTTCGGAAGATGATCTTGAGTTGAAACAACAGTTAATGGTGTTGCTCAAACGGCTTAATCAAAAGTTGGGTGGCTGACTCTAATTTCGATACCGCAGTCGATGCCCGTCGTTGAAGGGGGTCTTCAGGTTAACTGGTAAGCTGGATGATGAATTTGTCGATGGTCACCACCAGGTTAGACACTGGCGGATTGCTCCTGATCGAGTAGCCATTGATCCAGCTTTTTGATCAGGTCTTCTTTGCGGTAAGGCTTGGTTAGAAAATCGTTCATTCCGCAATCGAAACAACGCTGTTTATCTTCATTCATAATATTGGCTGTGACAGCAATGATAGGAATGTTCTTTCCTTTGGGAAGTTGTCGGATGGTTTCGGTAGCCTGATACCCGTCCATCACTGGCATGTGGCAGTCCATGAGAATCAGGTCGAAGTCTTCTTCCTGAATCATATCAACCGCAATTTGACCATTCTCGGCAATCTTGATGTCGGTGAATCCCAGTTTTTTCAAAAGCCCAGTTGCTACTTTTTGATTCACTTCATTATCTTCAACAATCAAAATGCGTTCTTTATTGTACTGGTGAGAGGGGACCTCCGTTGGTGTCGGGGCTTCTTGTTTGGTTGATTTGATATTAAGCACTTTTTTGAGTGCTTCTTTTAATTGATGGTGGAAAACCGGACGTTGAATCTGGAGGTAGGGCGTGTCTTTGTTGATGTGGTCAGTCAATACAATGATCTTGTTACTGGAAAGACTCTCATTAGTTAAGTCGCTTGAATTCAGTGGTGCTGCATCTGATGCACGGTTATCAAAAATAATGACGATCTCATCGGGTCCGTGTTTGGTATCGGCAAGATAAGTGTTGATGTCTTTTGAGAAACTTAGGTTTCCACCCCAGTGTTTTAGTTGTTCAAAGATATCCTTGTTTTCAATAGGATGGTTATTTTCCGAATTGATGATGTGTAGCTTGGGCTGATTAATAAGGAACCGCTGTTCGATCCACGCTTCGGCAGGGAAGTAGAAACTGAGCGTAAAGCAGGTGCCAACCCCTTTTTCTGATTCAATGGAAATATCGCCGTTCATACACTCTGTTAATTGTTTAACCAGCGTTAGTCCTAGCCCGGTGCCGCCGTATTTTCGGGTTGTATGCTTGGTTGCCTGGGTGAACGGGGTGAATATGACGGCCTGTTCGTCCGGCGTCATGCCGATACCAGTATCGATGATTTTTAATCTGATGTTATGTGTATCGACTTCCTGGTTATTGGCAGCGTTAGTCATGTATTCAGCGATAATGGCGACATGCCCTTCGTTGGTAAATTTAAGGGCGTTATTGACCAGGTTGCTGATGATTTGGCGAATTCTTGTTGGATCACCTTTTACCTTGCCAGGGAAGTCAGGCTGGATGGCTAAATACAGGTCGATGTTTTCTGCCTGAGGAGAGTTTTTAAACAGGGTGATGGTTTGTTCAAGCATTTCCCTGAGGTCAAAGGTGACTTCCTCAAGGTTAATCTTGCCAGATTCAACCTTGGCTATATCCAGAATGTCATTTAGGATCTGTTGAAGGGTGTCTCCTGATGCGCTGGCAAGCTTGAGTTGGTCTTTGATGTTACTGTCCAATACGGAGTTGGATTCCAGTGCCAGGTTTATCATGCCGAGTACACCGCTTAACGGGGTACGGATTTCATGGCTCATGTTTGCAAGGAAGATAGCGCGTGCCTGGCTGCTCTTTTCGGCTTCCTCTCTGGCGACCTCCAGTTTTTCGTTGGCATTGGTTAGTTCGTTATTGGCTTCTGTAAGCTCTTTTGTGCGCATCTCTACCGCTTGTTCAAGTCGTTCGGTATAGCGTTGTCGGTCTTTCTCGGCTTGTTTCAGTTCATGAAAGCTGCTCTCGATCTCAGACAATTGCTTGTTGGTGGTTTCTATCAGTAGGCCAATTTCGTCGTTTTGGTGATTGCTCAGCTTATCAATTCGAAGTTTGGTAGGGTCTTCACTGGCATGAATGTTTGAAAGTTGGGAGGTGATAGAGCTCAGCGGCTTGGTGAGCATGAAATAGAACATGACCAATAGGGCGATTGAAAGTATACATGCCTGAATTAAGACAGTTCCCAGCAGGGTAAGGCTTTCATTAATGAAGCTTTCACCGGTCGGCTCCATGTTTATAGTGAGATGGAGTGAGCCCAATTCTTCGGTTGGGTCATGCGCAACCGATAATTTGAATGTGTATTCCGGGGAGCTGTTAAATAAAAAGCCAATGAGATGTCGGTACTGGCTTTCAGGCGTTTCCTGATAGGACGAAGCTAAAATCTCGCCAGACGGCTCTATGATTGAGGCTTGTTTCACTAAAGGAAGTTGAGCTAACCCTTTAACTAATTCTTTGGCCAGTTCAATGTCGATATTGTAGGCGATTCGTGATGCAGGGGAGATGGTAATGCTGGCCAGAGCCTGGATTTGCTCTTCTACTTTATTGAGTACACGAAAATAATTAGCAGTAATGACGAACAGGCTAAAAATAATGCCTAGTATAAAGGCTACACAAAGAGTATTTCTTGCCTGTCGGTAGGATAGGCGTTGTCTCGTTGGTATTCTCATCTGAACGCTAGAGGCCAGGCAAGCGATTGGGTTGCCCGAACAAGTCCTTTTTAACTTTGTTTTATAATAGTTTAAATCCTTGATTATGGAAGATTATCATTAAACAAGGAGGTTAGTCATAGACTTGTTTCATTTTTGTTGCTTCGTCTTCGGCGTTTAGTTCGTCCATACCTTTTTCAAGTTGCGTTGGCTGACCAGTCGCTTTTACATGGTTGCGTTTAGCCATTGCTTCTTCGTCTGCTTTTTTCTTAAGTGCGTCAATTTTCTTGCGGACGTATTCAATACGGTTGCCGTTCTTGTTGGCAAACTTTTCCAGCTCGGTGACTTCTTGGTAGTACTGATGAATAGCACTACGAATTTTATTACCCGCTTCCATTTCTTCGGCCTTGGCACGATAGAATTCAAATGCTGCTTGCGTATAAAGGTATTTGACCAAAGTGTGGTAACTCTTTGCTTTGTCCTTACTGACCCGGCCAGCACGGGCAAGACTGAGTAAATGCTGATTGAGTACTTCCAGTAGGTTACGTACTCGTCTGACCTGCTCGGATGTTTTGATCGGGATTTCTTTAGGGTCACTTTGGCTGTTTACTTGTGACAACTGGGTTTGAGCTTCACCTAGCATCTGTTTGGCAAAGTTCTTTTGGGTTTTGTCCCCGATAGAATGTAAGTGATTGGCTTTGTACATCATGCTTTCTATAAGCAGACGCTTTAGCCCTTTATGTAAATAGTGAGGAGGAAGGTCACGCAGCAAGGACTCAAGCATATTGATCTGGTCGTGCAAATTCTGAGAAATGCGCGAGCGCTCAATCCGGTTCTTTTCCATTTGCTGATTTATGTAGGCAATACCGATAAGAATGATAACGATGCCTAAAATGATGAGTCCTGTCGTGAGTCCTGATGACATACTGGTTAAGTCCTACCTATAACTGCATATAAATAGCTTCTATAAAAAGCTGATACACCTACTCTAATAGTAGTCTTGTTATCGACCAAAATCACTATAACTCAAGGCCTTAGCTAAAGATTTATAAAAAATGAAAAAAAGTAATATTAATAGTTGACACTCTACCAATGTGTTATTAAGATACGCGCACTTTCTGACGAGGTCAGTAGGAAGTACGGAGTCCCATTCGTCTAGTGGCCTAGGACACCGCCCTTTCACGGCGGTAACAGGGGTTCGAACCCCCTATGGGACGCCAATGC
>JBFHTA010000320.1:0-4279 GCA_041590855.1 Pseudomonadales bacterium | reverse complement strand
CCAACAAAAGTTCACCAGTGAACCCCGATTCCAAAACCACACCTCGAATGTAATTGGCCTTTAGCCCGCCAACTTTTACTGAATTCAATACCACCGGATAGCCAATCACCCGCCCACCGGCTGTACCGACATAAATGGCTTTACTGCGATCGACCACAACCCCCAGTTGTTTGGCATCTTCCATCGACATGGTCACAGACGTCGCCCCGGTATCCACCAAGAAACGCACCGGACGACCATTAATACTGCCCGAAGTAATGTATTGCCCCCGGTTTTCCTGAATGCTCACTGTGGCTTTTTTGGGGGTTTGATAACTTCCGGAAATATGCCCCGACAACCCCAGGCTTTGGCGTTCACCATCGACAATAACCACCGCCTCTTTGGAATTCGAGCTCACCAGTTTAACACCCTCCGGCGAGGTCTGACCGACACGAAGAATACGTTGGGTTCCGTTGATTTTCAGGACGGCCATCTTATTCATCAGCCCCTCAACATGAACCTTGGTCTGAGCCATTACCCCAGCACACCCCAAAGACACAAAGAGCACTGCCGTTTGAATCAGTTTGACCACCATCTTTCCCCCGTTCATCAACAATAGTACTAACAGATGCTCAATCGGTCAGACCACTATAACGGCAGCCAACCCATCATCAGAATACCCTGCAGTACCAACAGAGACATTATCCCCGCCAGAATATCGTCCAGCATAATACCCAGGCCACCATGTACCTTCTGATCCGCCCATTTAATAGGCCAAGGCTTGAGAATATCAAACACCCTGAAAAGTAAGAACCCCAAGATGGCGACCATCCAGTGTTTGGGTGCGAAAATAAAGGTAATCCAGAGCCCGGAAAATTCATCCCAAACAATACCTCCATAGTCATGAACACCTAAACGACGGGCGCTTTCACCGCATAGATATATGCCTAAAGGAATACTGGAAACCACCACAGCGATATACCAATAGACACTGAAATCCGCCAGTAAAAACCAATAAATAATCAACGCCATCAATGTACCAAAGGTTCCCGGCGCTTTAGGGCTCAGCCCGGAACCCAAACCAAATGCAAAAAAATGCACCGGGTCTTTAATAATTTGCATCGGTGACAGAGAAATCTTCTCACCCATTTTCAGTTTCCTTTTATATGAAATTGTATTCAGATGAATACAGCGGGCTATTAACTATTATCTGGAAAGTGGTTATATCCAACCTGTCCAAGCTCTATCAGGGCGTGCTCCACCTGAACCGAGCCTCGCTCGCCTGAAGACATCTCATCGCGCTCGGCCACTTGCCCAATCCGTGTTAACTGAATCCCGAGTTTCTCGGCAATTTGACGTAATATCTCTCGGGCAGACCGAGGCGCAGTAAACGCTAACTCATAATCATCCCCGCCAGTCAATGCCCACTCACTGGCTTGCGACTCGCCAAACCGCTCTACCAAAGCTGAAGACAAAGGCAGACGGCGAGCATCCACCGTCAGTTGAACCTGACTGGCTTCCGCAATATGGGATAAATCCGCCAGTAAGCCATCAGAGACATCCAGCATCGCAGTTGCCACACCAGCTAACGCCTGCCCCAAAGCAATTCGTGGCGTCGGACGGTGGAAACGCTCAATTAAATACGAATCGGATTGAGCCGGATTGTGATCTTTATGCCTCTCTTCACGATTCAGCCACAGTTTCAAGCCCGCCGCCGCATCACCCAAGGTTCCTGACACATACACATCGTCTCCAGGGCAAGCCCCTTCCCGATAGACAGGCTGAGGACATAACCCATGCGCCTGAAGAGTAATAGTTAACGGGCCTCGGGTAGTATCTCCGCCGACCAAAGGAACGTCATGCTGTTCTGCAAGCGTACGTATCCCTTGCACAAACGAGCTAATCCAGGGCAAATCAACAGAAGGAAGGGTGATGGCTAAGGTGTAGAAAGCGGGCGTTGCCGCCATAGCTGCCAAGTCACTAAGATTCACTGCCAAACAGCGATAACCCAAGTCTTCGGGAGGAATATCCGGGGTAAAATGCACCCCTTCAACCAAGGTATCTATAGAAAAGGCCAGGTTGCCCTGACCTTTCCAAACCGCAGCATCGTCCCCGATTTTTTTCAGGAAGCCATGCTCAGGGTCTTGCTGTGTCTGCCCCACAGTTTGTAAGGGCTGAAACAGCGTTTTTATCAGTGTAAATTCATCCATGAAAGTGCCAGCACGAGCGGACTACTTAGTCCGGGCTCTTTGCTTTTCTTCAATACGGGCACGGCCTGCCAACTTATCTAACACGCCATTTACGTATTTATGACCATCCTCACCACCGAAATTCTTAGCCAAATCGATGGCTTCGTTGATGACTACACGGTAAGGCACATCCAGTCTATGTAACAATTCATACGCACCAATACGCAGAATTGCCCGCTCAATCGGGTCTACCTGATCCTCAGTTCGATCCAGGAACTGTACATAGGCCGAATCCAATTCCTTTAATTTACGAGGAATTTCATGAAGCAACTCAGAAAAATACGGTTTATCGTACTTCTTGGCTTCATTATCCACCAGAAATTGCGCCTCAATCGTGGTAATGGCGTCTTTGTTCATGTGCCACTGATACAGAGCTTGCACCAGCAAGCAGCGAGATTCATGTCGCGCAGCAGCAGGCCCTTTACGGCCTCCTTTACCCGGCTTCCCTTTCCGAGGACCTTTTGAGCCACCTTTTGGAGAAGTGGATTTACCTTGCTCGTTCATGTCGCCTGTTGCCATGGTTAGTTCACCTGCTTCAATAAGCTAACCATTTCGAAGGCGCTCATTGCAGCCTCTTCACCTTTATTACCCGCCTTGGTACCCGCACGCTCAATCGCTTGCTCGATGCTATCCACTGTCAATACGCCAAACGCCACCGGAATGCCGTATTGCAGCGCCAATTGTCCCAGTCCTTTCGTGCACTCGCCCGATACATATTCGAAGTGAGGTGTACCACCACGAATGACCGCACCTAGCGTAATAATCGCATCGTACTTACCAGTCTCAGCCACTTTCTTAACCGTAAGCGGAATTTCCATGGCACCAGGGCAACGAATAATAGTGATATCTTCTTCTGGGACACCATGACGCTTCAATGAATCAACTGCACCTTCAACCAGGCTTTCCACTACAAATGCGTTCCAACGACCAACGACCAACGCATACTTGCCTTGGTTAGGCGTCATATCGCCTTCAATAACTTTTATCTGAGACATGCTTTTTACCATTTCATATTTAATTTAAGTCGTAACAATCTGTGAGACTGAGCATCCACTCAGTCCATTCGTGCGGGAGGATCAGGCCCGCACTAAATCATCTTATTCAGCCTCTGGCTCAATAAAATCAACCAGTTCCAAATCGAAACCGGACAAGGCACTGAACTTCATTGGAGAGCTCATCACGTCCATCTTACGAACACCCAAATGCCTTAGAATCTGAGAACCTGTACCAATAGTTTGATAAGCACCGGAAACACCCTGCCCCGCATTACGATGAGGCTTTTGAGGGCAAAGCAACCTGTCCAAACTGTCTTCCATGTCCATCTGACCATCCATATCCAGCATAACGATGATGCCTTGACCGCGCTCTGCAATGTATTTCATAACCGCATTAATGGACCAGGACACCCGGTCTTTCTGAGTCGCACGCAAAATATCGCGCATAGGATCAAGTACATGCACACGTACTGGCACGGCATCGTCTTCCGTCCACTGTCCACGGGTCATAGCAATGTGACGATGGCCATGAATGGTGTCTTTAAATTCGTGAAGCGTAAACTCACCAAATTCGGTATCAATGGTTTCTTTTCGAACTTCATCAATGGTGTGTTCATTCATCATGCGGTAATGGATTAAATCCGCAATGGTACCGATTTTTAAATCGTGTTCCTTGGCGAATTTTTCCAAGTCCGGACGACGCGCCATAGTGCCGTCTTCGTTCATGATTTCAACAATAGCCGCCGCAGGAATCAACCCGGCTAAACGCGCCAAATCACACCCCGCTTCGGTATGACCCGCACGGCTTAACACGCCACCCGGTTGAGCTCGCAACGGGAAGATGTGCCCCGGTTGCACAATGGCATCAGCCGGAGAATTTGGGTCTACCGCCACTCGAATGGTATGAGCACGGTCTGCCGCTGAAATACCGGTGGTCACACCTTCTCGGGCTTCAATGGCCACGGTAAATGGCGTACTGAATTGAGCACTGTTATCGCTTACCATCGGAGGTAAGCCCAAGAAATCACAACGCTCTCCCGTTAACGTCAAACAAAT
>JBFHTA010000319.1:0-4279 GCA_041590855.1 Pseudomonadales bacterium | reverse complement strand
CATGGTGGGATTCAATCTGTAAGCCCATCGAGAAACTGGGCAATGTCTCCGTGGTGTGCCTGGACGGCGACACCCTAGATCAGCTGTGCCAGGTCATTGACCGAAACCTTGAAATTCAAGCCAGCATTCAGGATCAACAACTCTGGTTAAGCATCGGTGAAACCCATCTGGAGCTAAAACCAGATATGATCAGAAAGGCCATTTCTGAATGATCAAAGACGCCACTGTTGAATGATCAAAATCCGTCTAAACTGAATCTAATTCCAACAACAGTGTGAGCCTTCTTATGTCCGACGCAAGTTCATCCTCACCTCTGCACGACCAAACCTGCGAAGCCTGTCGTGTGGGTGCGCCCTTGGTTGACGCTGAAGAGTACCCGACGCTGTTAAAGGAAATACCGGAATGGCATATCACCCCCGTAGAAGGTATTAATCAGTTAAGCCGCTGCTATCCGTTCCGGAATTTTGTGGAAGCATTGGCCTTTACTAACAAAGTCGGGGAACTCGCAGAAGCATATAATCATCACCCTGAGATACGCACCGAATGGGGCAAAGTCACCGTCATCTGGTGGACTCATAAGATATCCGGCCTGCATAAAAATGATTTCATCATGGCGGCCAAGAGTGATCAGCTTTATCTGAAAAGCGTCTAACGAGGCCAACGGCTATCAAATATCTTCGCTACAGATAAAAACAATAAAACTCCGACGACACGTTCGGGGAAAATAATAAAGATAAGAGGGATAGAACCATGAAGGCAAACAAGGAAGGGACAATCCACACCCGACAAACCAGCTACCACACGTGCAACCTCTGTGAGGCCATGTGCGGCCTTGCAATTGAAACGGATGGTGAGCAAATCCTCTCCATCAAGGGAGACAAGCAAGACCCGTTCAGCCGTGGTCACATTTGTCCGAAAGCCACTGCGTTGCAAGATTTATACGAAGACCCGGAACGCCTAACCAAACCCCTACAGCGGACCGAACACGGCTGGACAACGCTGGAGTGGGAAGACGCCTTCGATAAGGTGGCAGAGCGCATCCAGCAAATACAAACCAAATACGGAAAAGATTCAGTAGCCACCTACTTAGGCAACCCGAACGTGCATAACACAGGGGCATTACTGTATGGCCGTCATTTGCTTCATGCACTCAATACCAAAAACATGTACTCCGCAACCTCGGTGGATCAATTACCACATCACCTGGTCGCGACTAAACTCTTTGGCCATATGCTGAAAATGCCCGTACCGGACATTGATCGTACCGACTTCTTCTTAATGCTTGGTGCAAACCCGGTGGCCTCCAACGGCAGCGTGATGACGGTGCCGGACGTGAAAAAGCGACTTAAAGCGATTCAGCAAAAAGGCGGCAAAGTCATAGTGATTGATCCGCGTCGCACCGAAACCGCCGAGCTGGCCGACCAGCATTATTTTATCAAGCCAGGCACAGATGCCCTTTTGTTGCTTTCCATGCTCTACGTCATTTTCGAAAGCTCACTGTTGGATGCCGAAGCCACCGGGCTCATGTCGAATGAAATCGAAGGCATTCAGGAAGATGTTCTTGATTACTCACCAGAAAGAGTCGCCCCCATTATTGGCATCGATGCGGTTGAAATCCGACGCCTGACTTACCAGTTTACCGAAGCCAAACGTCCTGTTTGCTATGGTCGAATGGGCACCTCAGTACAAGCCTTTGGCACACTGACCCAATATTTAATGACGGTGTTTAACCTGCTACTGGGACGTGTCGATAAAGTTGGTGGCTTGATGTTCACCTCCCCGGCCATTGACCTGATGAAGCTAACCGGGCGCGGCGGATTTGACCGAAATCGCTCACGCGTCAGAAACCTGCCGGATTTCAACGGCGAGTTTCCGGTATCCACACTGGCAGAAGAAATTCTTACACCAGGCGAAGGCCAGATCAAAGCCCTCTTGGTCGCAGGCGGAAACCCTGTTCTCTCGACCCCTAATGGCGAACAATTGGATTCTGCTTTGAACGAACTGGAACTGATGGTTTCAGTGGATTTCTATCTGACCGAAACCAGCCGACACGCAGACTTTATCCTGCCACCGGTAAGCCCGTTGGAACGAGATCATTACGACTTGGTCTTCAATATGATTGCGGTTCGTGATGTCGCCAAGTTTTCGCCTGCGCTGTTCAAAGCGCCCAACCATGCCAAGCAAGACTGGCAAATCTACTGCGCGCTGGCAGATCGGCTTCTCAAAAAAGCACCACTTAAGCAAAGACTACAACTCAAGGTCGCAGAAGCCCTTGGGCCAAGAGGCCACATTGATCTATTACTGAGAACCGGACGCTATGGCAACGCCTTGCACCCGTTTAAAGGGCTGACGCTCAAACAACTGATCAAACAGCCACATGGTGTCGACCTTGGGCCACTGAAACCACAACTGCCCAAGTCACTTCATACCAAAAGCAACCGCATCGAACTCCACAGAGACTTCTTTATGAAGGACTTACACCGATTGGAGAAAACCTTTTTTGGTCCGGACGCGCCGTATGATCAAACCGATAAACTGCTACTGATTGGTCGACGGGATGTCCGTAGCAATAACTCCTGGTTGCATAACAGCCAACGCTTGGTAAAAGGCAAGAATCGCTGCACAGTCATGATGAATCCGCAGGACTCCCAACGCCTGAATCTCTCAAACGAACAAGCCGTCGACGTTTGTTCAACCGTCGGTAGCATTCAGCTTCCTGTTGAAATCACAGATGCCATCATGCCAGGTGTCATTAGCATTCCCCATGGCTGGGGTCACAACAAGCAAGGGACGCGATGGTCCAAAGCACAGCGCCATGCCGGTCAGAGTGTGAATAGCTTGACCGACGACAGCCAGATTGACGAACTCAGTGGCAATGCCGTACTCAACGGGGTGCCAGTCACAGTCAAAGCGGCGCTTGAACCAAACAAAAGTGAACACACCCCGGAAAGTAAAAAGGCCGCTATTGAAGCAGCCCTTGAGATCGATTGATCGAATCCGGATACGAGAAGCGCTTATTTTACAGCGCTTCTTTATTCATGAATGGCTTTAAGTAATGACCGGCAAACTTCCAGTCTTTATCGTGTTCCATGTGATATTGAAACTCACGTGGTTGTGATTCAGACTGGATCAGTTTCTGCAATTTCTCATCAGCCACTTCCGGATCAAAGACACGGAAGAATAACTGACAGCAGCCATTCCAGGCCGACTTAGCCAATACCATAGCGTTTTGATCGGCGGTTACCAAGCTGGCCAGTTCTGCACAGAATCCGTCAATAACGGCTTTCTCTTGTTCTGTCGGCAAGCCATCAGTTTGTGATTCACTGTTCTCAATCACAATTGCCAAATGCCATCCAAATACTTCTTTAGGTTGGAAATCTACTAGCGCTTTATTGACCGAACAAACAGCGGGCATCTTGTGCTCTTCCCAACGTAGACCGGCGTACTCTTCTTTAGGAATCACCACATTGTATTTCTGAGGGGCTTGTTCAGTCATAGTATTCAATTCATCTGTCGGCTAATGAAGGCGGGCAATTATAAACGATGAGCCGGTCAATAAGAACCTTTTGCAGGGCTCTCTGGCACATCACAGATGAAGCCATCTGAAAAGTTAGGAAGGTTAAGCCATCCAATAAAAAATAGAGGAACGTGCCCGCCTGATACGGACACGATCTAACTGAATTTAAAATACCTTAACGGTAGAAATCAGTTGGCTTGTGCTGTGGTCGCTTCAGCCACAGATACTGAGCACTCGTAGCCCCAGTTCGCTTGTTTCTCAGCAAACTCTTTGGCTTTTTCTTCACAATAGCCTTCTTCATTCTCTGCGCGCCACAACGTCTTCAAGCCAGTTGACTTCTCGTACACCACTTCACAAGGCACTGTAAAACCTGGCTGAGTGTAAACCACGCTGATTTTTCGTTCATCGCTACCGTTTACACAGACATAATTGTCTGCGGCCATCGCCGTGTTGGCCCCCATGGTCGCACCCAATACGCTTAATACACCCAAGGTTAGTGTTCGCATCTTCATACTCTAGTCCATCCTTTGTACTGTTTTCGTTATGTTACTGATGATTATTGAACGTCTATCCTAGCTTAACTTTTGGGAAGCGCCCAGCCACATTAAAAGAAACCCTAGCTACATTAAAAAAAACAACAATGTAAAACATTCAGAAACATAATAGACAGACATAAAAAAGCACAGCCTAAGCTGTGCTTTTTATGTCTACCTAGAGAATGCTAACGCTTAAACTAGCACAGCATTGTGATACACGTTTTGT
>JBFHTA010000318.1:0-4309 GCA_041590855.1 Pseudomonadales bacterium | reverse complement strand
TACGAGTCAGTTTGGCTAGGGATTAATGCCCGGCTTAACCCCTGTCGCCAACTCAAAAAACGCTTGAGTAAAGGCATTCGGCGCTTCGCTACTGCGCATGCCCAGATGAATGTGTTTCTGTAAGCTGTTCTGGCCCAGTTGGACATAGTCGATCGGTAAAGTGTTTTGGTAATCCTGAACCAGCCATTTCGGTAAGGTGGCGACGCCCCGATTGGCGGCGACCATTTGCAGCATCATTTCAGTGGCTTCTACGACCTTGTGTTGTTTCGGCATGCAGTTACCTGGCAGCAAGAAGTGTTGGAAGATGTCCAATCTTGCGGTTTCCACCGGGTAGGTATAAAGCACCTGATCGGTTAGGTCCTTTGGGCGTACGTAGGGGCGCTGGGTCAGCGGGTGATTCTGGTGAACCACCAACACTTGCTCGTATTCGAAGACCGGGGAGAAACGAATGCCGTCTTTTTCAATGGGGTCCGGGGTCACCAGAATATCGATGTCATGATTGAACAGTGCCGCCATGCCGCCGAACTGAAATTGTTGTTTTACGTCCACATCCACTTTGGGCCATTGATCCAGAAACGGGTGCACCACTTTTAACAGCCACTGATAGCAAGGGTGGCATTCCATCCCGATGCGCAGTGCGCCTTTTTCCCCTTGGGCATATTGATGCAGGGCTTCATCGAGCCGCTCCAGTTGTGGCAGCAATCGCTTGGCTTCTTTCAACAAGTACTGACCGGCTTGTGTCAGTTGCAGGTGCCGACCTTCCTTGACCCAAAGTGCCGTGCCCAACTGAGACTCCAGTTTTCGCATAGTGTGGCTGAGTGCCGATTGCGTCAGGTGCAGACTGTTGGCAGCAGCCGTCAGTGAGCCCTGTCGTTCAACTTCTCGAAGAATGTTGAGGTGGGTGCGTTCGATCATGGTGGCCTCAGCATAATTAAGTGGGAGGAACCTAAGTTATAGGAATCTAAGTTAGCGGAATCTGTGAGTCGGTTCCTTACGTACTTGCGCCTATTGATGATTAATATTAATGGATTATTGAAATAATACCATTATTTTTCATGAATTGGCTGGCATAGGATAACTCCAACGTTAATCACGTAAAGGACGATTTGAGGTATCACTATGGCACGCATACATTCTCTGGGTTTTCCCCGCATAGGCCGGAAGCGGGAACTGAAATTTCAATTGGAATCCTACTGGCAAGGACAAAGTACCCGCTCGGAACTGGAAAGTCTTGCTCAAACGTTGAGGGCAGAGGCCTGGACGGCTCAGCAAGAGTGTGACCTGGTGCCTGTCGGGGATTTCTCTTTCTACGATCATGTACTGGACACCAGTGTTCTGCTTGGTCATTGGCCGGATCGAATCGACGCCGGGAAAGACACGTTGGATAACTACTTTCGAGTGGCCAGGGGACGAGCCCAGACGGGAGATTGCCAATGCACCCATGCCGGTGAAATGACCAAGTGGTTTGACACAAACTACCATTACATTGTGCCGGAAGTAACGGCTGAAACCCGATTCTCGCTGAATCCGGAGCGCTTATTAAATCAGTTATCTGAAGCACAAACTCAGGGTGTCCGTGCCAAGCCGGTAATCATTGGCCCTGTGACCTATTTGTGGTTGGCCAAAACCAAGGACGAGTCAGATCGTTTAGCGTTATTGGAGCGGCTGTTGCCTGTCTACGCCGAATTGCTGAATCAGTTGGCAGAGCGCGGGGTGGAGTGGGTTCAGATAGACGAACCTATCCTGGTGACCGAGTTGACGTCGCAGTGGCGATACGCGTTGGAACAAGCATATCATCATCTAAAGGTGGCTCCGGTTAAGCTGCTACTGACCAGCTACTTTGGTGAGTTGCAGGACAACCTACAGCTGGCGTGCCAGTTACCCGTAGCAGGGCTTCATCTGGATGCGATCAGTGCTCCGGACGAAGTAACCAAGCTAGTGGATTGGTTGCCAGTGCATAAAGTGTTATCGCTGGGGGTGATCAGTGGTCGAAACATTTGGAAAACGCACCTCAATCACACGTTGGATTGGTTAGAGCCCATCGCCAGTCGCTTGGGTGATCGCTTGTGGTTGGCGCCGTCTTGCTCGTTGCTGCATGTGCCGGTGGATCTGTCGTTGGAAGATACACTGGATCAGGACATTCGCCGTTGGTTGGCCTTTGCCGTTCAGAAGCTGGACGAGTTGCAGGTGTTGAAGACCGCATTAAATGAAGGGCGGGCAGCGGTGGCCGAGACGCTGGCTGACAACCAGGCGGCCATTGAACTTCGGAGAACGTCACCGCGCGTGATCAATCCTCGCGTAAGAAAGGCGGTCGCTGAAACCACAGCAGCCTGGGGTACGCGCCAATCAGAATACGCAGAACGGGCAAAACACCAACGTGCGATATTGCAATTACCGGATTTCCCGACCACAACCATAGGGTCGTTCCCGCAAACAGCAGAGATTCGCCAGGCCCGTCAGGCCTTTAAACAAGGCACTCTGTCCGAGGACGATTATCGCCAGCAGATGGAAGCAGAAATCCGACGATCCGTCACAGAGCAAGAAGCCTTGGGGCTGGATGTGTTGGTGCACGGTGAAGCTGAACGCAACGACATGGTGGAGTACTTTGGTGAACAGCTCGAAGGTTATGTGTTCAGTCGGTTTGGTTGGGTGCAATCTTACGGCTCCCGCTGTGTTAAACCGCCCATTTTGTTTGGTGATATTCACCGTCCGACGGCGATGACGGTATCCTGGATCAAGTACGCCCAATCGCTGACCAATAAGCCGATGAAAGGCATGTTGACTGGCCCGGTGACCATGTTGAACTGGTCGTTTGTTCGGGACGATCAGCCACGCGAAGCCACGTGTCGACAACTGGCGTTGGCCATTCGCGAAGAGGTGTTGGATCTCGAACAAGCAGGCATCCAGGTGATACAGATTGATGAGGCGGCGCTGCGTGAAGGCTTGCCGTTACGACAATCGCAATGGCAAGACTATCTGGACTGGGCTGTGGCCTGTTTCCGTTTATGTGCCAACGGTGTGTCGGATGAAACCCAGATTCATACCCACATGTGTTACTCCGAGTTCAACGACATCATGCCTGCGATAGCCCGAATGGATGCGGATGTAATTACCATTGAAACTTCCCGTTCGGACATGGAGCTATTGGACGCCTTTGATGCGTTTGACTACCCGAATGAGATTGGCCCGGGGGTTTATGATATTCACTCACCGAACATTCCGTCCGAAAGGCAAATCATCGACTTGATGGAGAAAGCGCAGTTGCGCATTCCCCGTGAGCGTCTTTGGGTGAACCCTGATTGTGGTTTAAAAACCCGTCAGTGGGAAGAAGTGAGACCGGCGCTTAAAAACCTGGTGGCAGCGGCACGATGCCTCAGAGACGAACGCATTGATTTAGCGGCGGCTGCTTCCGAAAACAGCTTATTAGCAGAGGCGCTGTTGTAAGGCTTAGGTTCCCTAACGCCTGCTGAGCTAGAGCGGACTTGTTTAGAGATCTCTCGGTTATCTTCAGTAAAATGCCGTTCGCAGTATAAGTGCGGACGGCAAACCTTTTTCTTCGCTTATCTTTCAGATTCGTTCGTTTTTTTGATCAAGAACAGGGCGAACTCTTCCTTTCGTAGTTAGTCTATTGATGTTTTCACGCAATCTTCAGAATGCCTTTAATCGGCCCAAGCCAATTGTGTAATGAATCAATTTTCATTTGTTGACCACTTGGTTAATACTATGCGGTTTATAAAAGCCATGCAGTTTATAAAAGCCGCTTGCTTTCGATTCTAAGGCTTACTAACGTATTCAGAGGTTGTATAAATCTCTACATAATAAAGATTCTACCTTAAGGGAAGTTGTTACCATGTCTGGTTTGTTACCTGATGTTGATCCGGATGGATTGCTCGAATATTCGGTGGTGTTTACTGATCGTGCACTGAACCATATGTCCCAGAAGTTTCAGGGCGTGATGCGCGATATTTCTTCGATCATGAAAAAGGTCTATAACGCGGAAGCGGTGGTTGTTGTGCCCGGTGGCGGAACATTCGGGATGGAAGCTGTGGCCCGTCAGTTTGCGACCGATCAGAACTGTTTGGTGATTCGCAATGGCTGGTTCAGCTATCGTTGGAGTCAGATCTTTGAAATGGGTGGCATTCCGTCCCGTGAGATCGTGCTGCAGGCAGATCAGTTGGAAGACGCCAAGGACGCCCCTTTTGCGCCTGCGCCGATTCAAGAAGTGATCGCGACCATTAAATCTGAAAAGCCCAGCTTGGTGTTTGCACCTCATGTAGAAACTGCTTCAGGCATGATCTTGCCAGACGAT
>JBFHTA010000317.1:0-4329 GCA_041590855.1 Pseudomonadales bacterium | reverse complement strand
TTGGCGCAAGGCGGCACAGCGGTAGGGTCGGGCATTAATGCTGACCCTGAGTTTGCAGCTGCCTTTAGTCATGCGCTGTCGGATAAAACAGGCCTTCCTTTTACTCCCGCTAAAAACTTCTTTACCCATATTGGGGCGCAAGACACAGTGGTGGCTTTGTCTGGTCAGCTGAAAACCACTGCTGTGACTCTGATGAAGGTGGCGAATGATTTACGGTGGATGAACTCCGGCCCTCTATCCGGTTTGGGGGAAATAGAGCTGGAGGCACTGCAGCCGGGTTCCTCCATTATGCCGGGCAAAGTGAACCCTGTGATTCCGGAAGCAGCGGCGATGGTGGCTGCAAAAGTGATTGGCAATGACACCAGTATTACCGTGGCAGGACAATCGGGGAACTTCGAGTTAAACGTCATGTTACCTTTGATTGCACACTGCGTGTTGGAGAGCATCTCGCTTTTGGCCAATGTCAGTGTATTAATGGCAGACAAAGCCATTGCCAGTTTTGTGGTAAACGAAGCAAAACTGAAGGCGTCGTTAGCCAAGAATCCGATTTTAGTAACGGCACTGAACCCTGTCATTGGTTATCTTAAAGCCGCTGAAATAGCCAAGATTGCCTACAAAGAAGGGCGGCCGATTATTGATGTGGCGGCGGAGCAGACGGAGCTTTCCCGAGATGAATTGGAGAGATTGCTTGATCCGGTAAGATTAACCCAAGGCGGCATTCTCGAAACGTCGGGTTAGTCTGAATTTGGCTGGCTTATGTTTAATTGGCCCCATACGAACGGGTTGGCTATAGTTGTTGTAGAGATGCAATATGCGGAATTGATCGTGTGATAAGCATCCCTTCTTAACAACGTCATCTATTGGGCATGTCGATTTGATTCAGCGCTTCCTGGTTTTGTTTTTCCTTTTACTTGGTGTTTCTGTTTGCTCTGCAAATGAAGTGTGGCGTTTTACGGCGTTGCATTGGGTGCCTTATTCGGATGAGCATACAATTGCGCAAGGCAAAACAATAACTAAGCTTCGTCAGCTGTTACTTACGAAAGGCATAGTACTGGAGGTAGATTTCTACCCTTGGCGTCGTGCGCAGTTATTGGCTATGAGTGATGAGCGCTATTTAGGGTATTTGCCTGCGTGGCCTGAAGAGGTGAGAGAGGGGTTTATTGCTTCCCAGGCGATAGATTGGTCCAGCATTGATGTGCTGGCTAAGTCCGGCAGTGATATTCAGATGTCTACCATTGAGGAGCTGTTTCGTCATTACTCGGTAGGGGTGGTGTCTACTTACGTTTACCCTGAGATTATTAAAAAAGCGGTGAGTACCTTTCCTGGTCAAGCGATTAACGCGATGGATGAAGAATCTCTGGTGCTTATGCTGGAGAGTGGTCGGGTTCAGGCGGCTATAACCGATGCCAATGTGATGCGTTTTATGGCGGATCAAGCACAGGTCGCTGGTATTCAAGTCATCAAAAATGTGATGACACGGGAATTAGTTGTCGCGTTTAAAATTACTCCTGAAAATCATCGGCGCGTTGAGTTATTAAATGCTTTGCTTGAATCCGCAAAATCAAAGTGATGTCGTCTTGGATGCGCTTTTAGTATAGGCTTGATCGCCTTCTGATATTCGATAAGATCATCTCGTAAAGGTTTCCTCTTGTTTGAACTTAAAACGCTTGGGCTGTTTCTGATCACGGCTGTGGCCGAGATTCTGGGTTGTTATTTACCTTACCTTTGGTTACGTGAAGGCAAATCTGCATGGTTATTGATACCGGGCATGATCAGCCTGATGGTGTTTGCCTGGTTATTGTCGCTGCATCCTACCGCATCGGGCCGGGTCTATGCGGCTTATGGTGGAGTCTACATCTTCGTCGCCATTCTTTGGTTGTGGTGGGTCGATGGAGTTCGACCCACCACCTGGGATTTGCTTGGTTCTGGCGTGGCACTACTTGGGATGGCCATCATCATGTTCGCGCCACGCGGGAGTTAACCGGCTATTGGTTTATTTTGAGTGAGCGGTTTACTTTGAATGGTTTACTTTGCCAGGCAGCGATAAATCCCCAGAGGCGACATCAAATACATCAACCACGCAGAGTAATGGCGAATGGGCACTTTGATTGACTCTCAAGCCTGAGGTTACGCCATCATAATTGGCGAGATTCAGTGCTTGGACATCAGAAAAGTTAACCTTCACTTCTACCGTATCGCCGTTAAATACCGGGGTTAAATCCGGACTATCAATCAGAATGGGAAGGCCAGGCCAGGTTTCGGGTAACCTTGGATTAGCGTCTTTCGGAATGTCGACCACACCTAAAGCGCCTGGGCCACAAGCTTCATTTGGCTGAAGCACCACCCAATGGTTGTGCCAGACGTTCCCGTCATTGGTGTTATTGCCGTCGCCGTTTTCGTCGTACAGCGGGGTATCATCAAAATCGGGGTGCGATGTCACTGCCAGTGCCAGAATCCCTGCGTTGTGCTCAAAACCTACTGAATAGCTGTCGAGTGTTGTGGGCCAAACGTAAGAGAAGACATCGCTGCCTGCCAGCTTTCCGGTCGGGGTCGGCTTGACCTTTCCTGCCTGATCCGACACAACAATATGGAAGGTAGCTTGGTTTCCTTTTGTAGAGATTTTGGTATGCACAATGTCGAACGAAGCGTGGTTTGCATTGTTCTTTTCGGTGAGTATTCCACCTGAGTGAGCCGAAGCGCTGCTAACCACTCCTAACATGACTGAGGTTAAAATTGCGTTCTTTGCCGAGGTAACTTTTGATGGTTTCATATTGGTCTCCTTAATATGGTATCGACTCGATACTATATTAAGGCTAATCTTTGTTTAGGTTGCTTGTCAATAAGGTATTGAGTCGATACTATGTGTGAATGACTATTGAAAACCTACATCAGTTGCTGGAGCGTATCGGCAACCTCATAAAAAACGAGGTCAGGCTGGGGCTTATAGAGCATGGGCTGCAACCGATCCAGTTTGATGCCTTGTATTATCTCTCCGTGTGTAATCGTTTTTCAGACACACCCAAAGGCGTGACGGAGTACCTTGGCTTAACCAAAGGTACGGTTTCCCAGTCGATTAAGGTGTTGGAAAGCAAAGGCTACCTTGAAAAACAAGCCGATCCGGATGATAAGCGCATTACCCATTTAGTGATTTCGGAGAAAGGGCGGGTGTTAGTGGCCGAGCTGTATCCGTCAGCGTTGTTGGAAAAGGTCGTAAAGAGCTCCGATCCTGAAAAACTCGGGTTGGACTTGGACTTGTTGGAGACGCAGCTTAAAACGCTGTTGATGATCATTCAGTCTCAGAATCAGCGAAAAACCTTTGGCCAATGTGCCACCTGTGCACATCTCCAAACTGATTCCGCAGGCAGCCATCACTGTGGCTTGACGCAAGCCCCGTTATCTCGAAATGACACCCAACTGATATGCATAGAGCATGCGTAGCGTATCGCCGACGAATGTGTGCTCTGTCATCAATGGGAAGCATTGTCATGCGTCAGTCTGCTACCTATAGTGGTTCTACACGTGTGAATGGTTAACAAGGAAAAGCGATATGACCCAGGTGTTTCGAGGCAGTTGTTTGTGTGGTCAGGTCACGTTTCAGGTCAGTGGCTTCAGTGAACAAGCGGCTCATTGCCATTGTACGATGTGCCGTAAATTTCATGGTGCAGCCTTTGGCACTTTGGTGAGCGTGTCTAGCATCAAATGGTTGTCTGGTTTAACGCTGTTGCATGATTATGTGGCGCCGAACGGCACTATACGTACCTTCTGTAAGGAATGCGGTTCCAGCATTGGCTTTCGAAGCAAAGGCGAACCGTTAGATCACATAGAGATTGCCATTGCCACCCTGGACGGAGAAATCCCGGTAAAGATAGACGCGCACATATACACCAATTACAAAGCCTGTTGGCATGAAATCTCCGATGATCTTCCTCAATTTCGCGAAGGTCGTGAAGAATGAGTGAGTACGCGCCTGAGTACAGTACCAAAGAGCGCGTGTTGTTTTTGATCAATCATCTTCTGTGGGCTATCCCCTTAGTTGTCAGCACTAAGCTCTGGTTTTTACCTTGGTTAAAAGCCTATGGGGAGCAATCGCATTGTTATGATTATGGATTTATGTCCGGAACGGAAGCGCTTTTTTACGGCTTCTTTGTCGGTATTCCCATGTCTATGGTGTTGTTAATTGTACTCATCGAAGGGCCGCGAATGCTCAAAGTTTTCCGGTTAGAACAGAACCCGTTACCGGGTGAAAAAGTGTTTAGGCCGACAAAATACCAATACGGTGTTCGTGCGAAACTTAAACCTTATGCAGTGATTGTGATTTTGATCCTTCTT
>JBFHTA010000316.1:0-4359 GCA_041590855.1 Pseudomonadales bacterium | reverse complement strand
GAGAGTGTCCAGCCGGTGTAGCCTGTTTCGTGAAGAATCACAGCTACGGGGGAAAACGGTTGGTTGGCGCTGTTGTTGGTGAGTGAAATCTGATAAGTGTTTTCTAAGTTGTCGCTACTACCATCACTGTCGCTGTCACTGCAAGCCGCCAAGCCAAAAACCAACGCTGGTATCAGAACAAGGTGCGGCAGGCGAGTCATTCGAATAGTCATGAATTACCCCCTTATTCCTGCTCGTTGCTGTCACTGACAGTAATGACAACTTTGGCGACCGGGTTTAGCCAGCGATGAACGCGACTGTCAAGGTCACTGATGCCGCCAGTTGCATTGGTGTCGCCATGGGTGCCTCTGTGGATATGTACGTTATTGTTTTCATTGTCATTTTCTTCTGTTATGTCATTTGTACCACCGATGTTGCTATTAACACCTTGAACTTGAGGAATACCAAGGTCATCAACTGCGTTACTTTGAATAATGAGCTCGTTATTGGCTTCGGTGCCTGCATCGTAAGCATTCAAATATACGGTGTAGCTACCCGCTTCAGAAGGAATCTTCCAGCTATCCAAACCGACAAAACCGTCGTTCGTAGGGAGTAGCATGGCAACGATGGATAAGTAACCATTGTCTTCTACATCAAAAGTTTGGGTTGTTGCACTTGCTGTTGGCGCTAACAAGCCGCCTGCTGGGTTGGTTACATTCACGGCGTTGGCGTTATTCAGATCAGCCACAAGACCGCCAATCATGCCGCCTTCGGCCATAGCTTCAAGCGTATCAGACGCAGGCTGGCCTACTTCAAACAAATCCGAGTCACTGCTGTGTGCTGAAATTAACAGCGGTGTGAAATAAATGCTGTGGGTCAGATTGGTTACTTCAACGGTCAAATCCGCTGCGGAGGCCTGTTGGCTGGCCATCAGTGGTAATGCGAGTAACAGTGGTGCAGAGAGCTTTTTAAGCGCCTTCATTGGAACAGTCCTTATCGTTGCTAGAGTGAGTCGTTAATGGAGAAAAGTTACTCAGAAGCATACGAACCGAGTGTCCCGGAGGTATCACCGAAATATCACAAAATCATCACGTTTCATGATCTGTGATAGCGATCAAACTTTGTGCTGCAACAATGACGATAAAGAGCGTCAATAGGATCAAAGTAAACCGGTTGCCCGTGCAGTAGTGGCTAACCATTGACGGAGCTTCATGATACTGGGCTCATTGCGGCGGCTGGTTTTGAAGGCAAAGTAAAAGCAATCGTTCGTGATAAAGTCGTGACAGGGCAGGCGTATCAAGTCGGAATCCCGCTCCGGATCAAACATATAGTCATTGGTAAGGGCGATGCCTTGATGATGCCGCGCGGCCTCCAGCGTCAACAGCATGTGGCTGAACTGTTGATAACGGACACCTTCAGGAACTGACAAACCGCCGACTTGCGCCCAACGTTGCCAATCCTGTTTTGGTTGATCAAAGATAGAGATAGTGGACAGCAGCGGGAACTGAAACAGGCTGTCTGCTGGCAATTCTGTTGGGTGTTTCTGGTCTATGATACCGGCTTGGTATAGCGTGTCGCAGATAAGGCTCCAATAATTCCGGCTACAGATGGGAAACAGTTTTTCTTTATAGAGCAAATCCATGGTGTAGCCTTTACTTTCATGGTGCAGGGTGATGAAACAATCCGCAGTACGTTCAGATAATATCGGGCTTTCGTTGACCATCTCCAGCTGTAAATCCACTTCCGGAAGCACTCTCTGGAGACCGGGTAAGTTAGGGATTAACCAACGCACGGCAAAGGAACTGTATAGCGCCAGGCGAATTTCTGAGCTGGCAACGCCTTGAATGTCTTCACTGGCTCGTTGAATTTGGGTCAGGGCTCCGGCGATGGATTCGAAATAGTTTTGCCCTTGTTCGGTGAGTGACAATTTACGTCCCTGGCGGGTAAACAAGTCTTCTCCTAAATAGGACTCCAACGCCCGTATTTGATGACTGACAGCGCTTTGGCTTACGTTCAATTCATCAGCGGCTTTAGTAAAACTGTTTAACCGGGCAACGGCTTCAAACGCAGGTAAGGCATTAAGCGGGGGGAGTTTCATGCACAGTCTCTAGAAGTGTGTTTTTATTATCTAAAAAACTAATGCTAAGTAATATATATCATTTTTAATCATATTTCTCGGCGCTTATGCTGATGCTCTTGTTTGTTTTTTACTCAGATAGAAACCCTGTCTGAGTTGAGGTGGGAGTGAACGCGAGATGTCTGGAAAAACCGTTAACAGTGCAATCTTATTACTGATCTTAGGCAATGGCATGGCCATGGTGTCGGATTTGTTTGTGAAGTTGCATGGTGAAGATGTTGCGGTGTTTCAGTTTGTTGCAATTCGCCTGGTGATCATGGTGTTGTTGCTGTTGCCGTTTCTCCAACAAGTGGATCGTGCTGGTTTGTGGCTGGGCGGAAAGGTTCAGTTTTTGCGTGCTAATGTAAGTTATGCAGGCATCTGCTGTATGGTGGTCGCTCTCAGCACCTTGCCACTGGCGACTGCCAATGCCTTGTTTTATGCGGCGCCGGTTTTGGTGGTAGTTCTTACGGTTTTGTTTGCCAAAGAACCCTTGTCAAAATCCAGCTTATTGGCAGTGGTCAGTGGATTCATCGGAATTTTGGTGATTCTCCGCCCGGTGGAGATTTCATTATCTGCACTCAGTGCGTTAGGTGTTGCCCTGTCGTTAGCGATTAGCGCGATGCTTGTTCGTAAGCTGCCGAAAGGCCAGACTACGATTCACCAGATGCTGGTCAGCCAAGTGATGATGTTGCCGATCGCCCTTGTGATGGCTGTATGGGAAGGGGCGGCGTTTAATGTTGAGTCTCTTTACTACGCACTGGGCTCTGCCGTGTTTATTTCTCTGTATAACGCCTCTGTCTTTATGAGCTACAAATGGGTGTCGCCTCAGCACGTCACCAGTGCTGAATACACTGGCATGATCTGGGCGATCTTGTTTGGTGTACTCTTCTTTGATGAAATTCCTGATGCCTGGTTACTCATGGGCAGTGCATTGATCATCTTCCCGCTGATGGGTATTGCCTATCTTGAGCGTAAGCGGAAACAATTGGGGCAGCTGGCGGCGTCCTAGAACGCTATGTTATTGTGTGTTTTTGATCCCGGCTTCGGCTGGGATTTTTATTGATATGGGCAGTAGTTTCATTCTCAGTCAAGAGATATACAGTTTGCGATACCAGGCTTGTATGTGTGTTAAATGCTTTTGTTTAGGTATTGGGTGTGTTCCTTTGTTAGTCTTGGTTTATCGATGGAGATAGTTCATGAAACAAAGATTTATAACGGCAATCTTTACGTTACTTATTGTGGGTTGTACAACAACTCTTGAGCCCCAAGTTGTTAGTCATTGGAATAAAGCTAAAACAGGGTTAGGGATGCTTGGTACTTGGAAAGGTGTAGCACCTAATGGAGATCAGGTGACGTACGTGTTTAATCAAGACCTTACTTGTTCTTGGGAAGTCGCAAGTAGGAAAATACCATGTGAATTTAAAGCTGGTAGGTATAAAGATGGAATTCGACTTTTAATATATAAAATGGAAGGAGAGCAGTTTGAAGATGTTGAATTTTTAGCTTGGATGAAAGTTCAAAATAATAAAATGATGGTCTATGGCTATCCAACTAAATATCAAAGGTTACAGTCTGGTGCAAAGGCAGAATGGCCTAAAGAGTTTACAGGTATGGCAATATTACTAACCTATCAGTAGATGTTCATATTCTTGCTTTCAACACCGAAAGTTACGTTTGGGCCCCTTTTCTTCTTCTCTTAGTAAAAATTAATCAAGCGATTAAATGCGATCAATTATACTGCTTAACGTCGAGCTAGACTGAGACTAAGGTATTACGGTTCTCGGTTTCGGCGGTTGTCCGACGGCAAGATAATAATAACGTATATAGGCTCTTGATATGTCTGCTCTTCCTGCACTTCTTAAAAGTAAGTGGTCTTTTTTTATTGTAATGGCTCTTGGCTTTCTGATTCTGATGGCGGTGGTGAAGAATAAAAAGCCACTGCCGGTGACGGATGTGAAAGAGAAGGTCACCTTGGTTGAAACCTTGCCCCTGTCGGAACGTGTGATGGGCGCGCAGATTGTGGCCTTTGGCCATGTGAAACCGCAGAAAATGTGGCAGGCAATTTCTGAGGTAGAAGGGCGCGTTACCTATAAAAACCCGTCGTTGGAGCGGGGCAAGTTTGTCGATAAAGACACCGTTCTTCTGACCATTGACCCGCTGCATTATGAGTTGCAGTTAGCGCAGGCCAAAGCTGATTATGATTCGGTTTCTTCGGAGCTGGAACGGTTGGTGATCGAAGCCAACAATCTTAAACTTTCGTT
>JBFHTA010000315.1:0-4395 GCA_041590855.1 Pseudomonadales bacterium | reverse complement strand
GGGATCTCGAGTGATTGATCGCGAATTGATTACCAACGCGTATCCCGACCGCTATAGCCAGATGACCTTCCTGATTTTGTTAAGCGAGGACTTCGAAGGCGGGGCCACACGTTTCCTGGTTAACGCTGATGATTCAACACAGCCAGCACGTAGAAGCGCCTCCGTTAAAACAGTGGATGTGCGTACTCCGGCGGGTGGTGTGTTGTGTTTTCCACATGGTCATCACCCGTTGCATTGCTTACACAGCTCAGAATCGATCAGCAAAGGCACTAAATACATCATACGTACTGATATGTTGTTTGAGCTTGAGTGATCAAGATTGACCACCCTGGTTCTTAGGGTGGTCACCAAAAAGTGACTAATTTTTTTTAATTTTCAATTCTTGGATACTGCCAGGAGGGTGAGCTATTGCCCGCCATTCTTCGAATTGAAGTAGCTAAATGTGGTAACGAAGGGTACAGACGATGGCCAATCATATTTCGCATCTTTTGTCGTACTGGATTGATCGCAAGGATCAAACCGAATGGGTTTTGGGGACGGTCATCCGAACCCGGGGCTCCAGTTATCGTAAGGCCGGTGCCATGATGTTGTTCAGTGGTGAAGGCGATCAATTGGGCCTGCTCAGTGGAGGATGTTTGGAAAGTGACATTCAACGCCATGCGCGTAAGGTGATGTTAACGGGCCAACCTGTAACCGTAGTGTATGACGGCGATGATGAAGATGATATTTCCTTTCAGCTAGGCATAGGCTGCGGCGGTGTTGTCGAAATCTTATTGCAGCCAATTACGGAACAAAACGGCTATTTGGCATTGCAACAAATGCATCAAGCATTATCGACAGGTAAGGGCGGTGTCTATAACCTGGATACCCGAGCCGATGTTGAAGGCTTGAGCAACCAATTTCAAACAGATGAGACAACCAAGCTCGAAACGGAATCAACGTCCGATTATCTGTTTGCACGCAGTGGATATTTATTACCTATTCCAGTGAAACCTCGAACTCATCTATTGATTATTGGTGGCGGGGTGGATGCCCGGCCATTAGCCCGCATAGCTTCTGAGTTGGGGTGGCAAACCACAGTTTGGGACCCTAGGCCAGCGAACGCGCGCCCAGCCTTTTTTGAATCGGTCGATCATCTACTCCGGCAGGAGATCGACTGTCTTAGCCAACACCTCAAAACCTATCCAGTAGACGCAGCAGTTGTCATGAGCCATAGCATAACTCTGGATTCTTCTGCTGTGGAGGTGCTGGCTCCTTTTGAACTGAATTATCTGGCGATGTTAGGGCCAGTTCATCGACGTCAGCAGGTGTTAGACAACGCAGGTATTAACACGGCCGATCGTTTTCAACGTTTGGCTCGGTATGTCGCCGGGCCTGCTGGCCTTGATCTGGGCGGAGAGCTACCGGAGAGCATTGCCTTGTCGACTCTTGCCGAGTGCCAGGCTGTTTTGGAAGGGCGTTCAGCTCAATCTTTGAGCCTTACATTAGCGCCCGAGCGACTAACTAAACAGTTAGTGAGTAACGGATAGAGTGCGTCTGAGAGGTTCTGTTCACGTTCAGACACCAAAGCTATTAGCACGACACATATAAGTAAGAAACATATAAGTACGACAAACAGCAGCACAACCAATAAGAGTTTCCCTTCAGAGGAAATGCATTGATTAGGAGAAGGTAATGATCGAGTTCTATCTCAATGGTCAGAAAGTGACGACCAATGCGGCCGAAGATACCCCATTGCTCTGGGTAATTCGTGATGAATTTAAACTGAAAGGCACTAAGTTCGGCTGTGGTATAGCCATGTGTGGTGCTTGTACTTTGCATGTGGATGGTAACGCCATTCGTTCGTGTTCTTACCCTGTGGGACTGGTGAAGGGCACTCAGGTGACCACCATTGAAGGTTTGAACAATGAACACCCAATGCAAAAAGCGTGGGTGGAAGAGCAGGTGCCTCAATGCGGATACTGTCAGTCAGGTCAGATTATGCAGGCTGCTACCTTGCTGAAGTACAACCCCAACCCCAGTGATCAGGACATCGTCAATCACATGAGTGCCAACTTATGTCGTTGCATGGCTTATAAGCGTATCCAAAAAGCGGTAAAGCGAGCTGCTGCAGATTCAAGCGTGGGAATTTATGAACCACAGACGGATAAAGAATTGGAGGCCTAAGATGAGATCATTAAAAGCGTTAAAACATAAAACGACCATTTCACGTCGTAATTTCATGATCGGCTCCGTCAGCGGCTCTCTGATGATGGCGTTTGCACCGGGCGTGATGGCGTCTACGGTATCTGCTGCTGAATCCCTCAAAAATAAAGTCTTCTCACCGACTATTTGGTTTGAGATTAAAGGCTCTGGTGAGGTTGTAGTGAATATCTCAAAGGCAGAAATGGGTCAGCACGTCGGTTCGGCATTGGCTCGTATTGTTGCGGATGAACTGGGAGCAGACTGGGAACAAGTGAGTATTCACCATGTGGATACAGACCCGAAATGGGGCTTTATGGTGACCGGGGGCTCCTGGTCTATTTTTACCTCATATAAACCGCTTTCCCAAGCGGGGGCTGCCGGTCGGATTGCCTTGATTGACGCTGCAGCGAAACTTAAAGGGGTTTCTGCCAAAGACTGCACAACTGAGCATGGCCATGTTCTGACACCAAAAGGTAAGGTGAGCTTTGGGGAATTAGTTCAAAAAGGTCAGTTTAACCAGACGTTTGATCAAGAAGCGTTGGCCAAAATGCCTATTAAAGCGAAGGCCAATCATAAATTAATTGGCGGTCACTTTAAGGCGTTAGACATTCCTGCGAAAACCAATGGCACAGCAAAATACGGAATCGACGTTGAAATCGAAGGGATGGTCTATGCTCGCCCGATTGTGCCGCCAACTCGCTATGGCAGCAAAGTGGTCACGGTGGATGACAGTAAGGCAAAAGCGGTTAAGGGTTATCTCGGCTATGAAATTCTGAAAGACCCTAGTGAGACGCTACAAGGCTGGGTATCCGTGTTGGCGTCGGATTATCCAACTGCGATGAAAGTAGCGGACTTGGTGAAGGTGACGTATCAGGCCGGGCCGACGGCCAAGGTTTCCGAACAAGATATTCTTGATGAAGGTGAGCGTCAGGTTAATGATCGTTCTGAAGGCTACTTATTTGTGGATGAGGGCGATGTTACTGGTGCCAGTAAGTCCGCAGACAAACATTTAGATGCCATCTATCGAACTAATACGGCGTTGCATTTTGCACTTGAACCGTTAAATGCCACTGTTCATTTTGATAAGGGTATTTGGCATGTTCACGGTGGAAACCAGTGGCAGTCGCTGACCTTGCCCACCTTGGCTAAAGCTTTGGGGGTGGAGCAAGATAAGGTAATCATGCATCAATACTACCTGGGCGGAGGCTTCGGTCGTCGCTTGTGGGGTGATTATTTGATCCCGGCAGCGTTGACGGCGAAGCAGATTGGCAAGCCGGTTAAGTTGTTGTTCACCCGAGAGGATGACTCCCGATTTGATCAAGTGCGTTCACCATCGGTCGCGCGCTTAGATGCAAGTTTGGATGCGCAAGGGCAACTGACAGGTTTGGAACATGCCTTTTCAGCAGGTTGGCCAACTCTGACGATGGCGCCTGGCTTTATGCCGGAAAGTGTCGATAAGAAGGGCAAGATCGATCCCTTTTCTGCCAGTGGTGCAGACCATTGGTACAGCATGAGAAACCATCGGGCCAGAGCCATTAACAACGCTTTGGCTCAACAAACGTTTTTACCGGGCTGGCTGCGTTCGGTTGGGCAAGGCTGGATTGTATGGGGGCTGGAATCCTTCATAGATGAGATTGCCCATAAAGCTGGCGTTGACCCAGTTCAGTTCCGGCTGTCAATGTTGGATGGCCAAGGTAAGCAGGCTGGACGCGCGCCAGAAAGTGTGGGTGGCGCATTGCGCTTGAAGAATACTTTGGAACGGCTGGTGAAACGCATAGGGTATGGTAAGGCATTACCTGCTGATGAAGGCATTGGTATCGCTATCACTGCCGGTCAGGAACGCACCATGCCAGCCTGGATTGCAACGGCTGCTCACGTGAAGGTGGATCGTTCTACGGGCAAGATCGATGTTAAAAAAGTCACTATGGTGGCGGATGCCGGGGTGATTGTTCATCCGGATGGTGCCTTGGCTCAGCTCGAAGGCAGTGCGTATTGGGGTGTGAGTCTGTCACTGCACGAATTCACCGAAATTGAACAAGGTCAGGTGAAGGATGTAAACCTAAATAGTTACTTGCCATTGCGTATGAATGATGCGCCCGAGTTGGATATTGAATTGGTCGAAAGTGATCAGGTGCCAACCGGACTCGGTGAGCCAGGCGTGATCGGCGTAGCTCCGGCCATTGGTAATGCGGTGTTTAACGCTGTGGGTGT
>JBFHTA010000314.1:0-4426 GCA_041590855.1 Pseudomonadales bacterium | reverse complement strand
TGTTTGCGGAAGAGAGCTTTTCGCTGAAGCGTTTGGATCAAATCTGTGAGCTATTGGGATTAGAGTTCAGTGACTTGGTGGATTTGGCTCGGGAGTCCAGTCAAATTTCTTCATTGACCCTTGAGCAAGAGAAAGAGATTGTGAATGACATTTCTTTGCTCATTGTGGCGAACAGCGCGCTAAATCGTTGGAGCTTTGAAGATATTTTGAGGGTTTATGAATTTACTGAAACCGAGCTTATTCAATATTTGGCAAAGCTGGATCGATTGAAACTGATTGAGTTATTACCAGGTAATCGTATTAAGCTTCTGGTAGACCGCAACTTTAGCTGGCAAAAAAACGGGCCGATCCAGCGCTTCTTTGAAGAAAAGTTAGTGATGGAATTTTTCGCTCACCGCTTTAATGGTCCAGGCGAAAAGCGTCAGGTGTTGGTGGGCATGCTATCTAGAGCGTCTAATGAAACCTTCCAACGCAAACTTGATAAGCTGGCAGAAACCTTCCACAGCCTTCATTTACAGGACGAAAAGCTCCCGGTTGAAGAGCGATTTGGAACCAGTGTGATTACTGGTATGCGCTTGTGGGAACCGAAAGCCTTTGAATCGAAACGTCGTGTAAAAGACGAACGTAAATTCTAATCTTACTTCCTTTTAGTCGTTTCGGGTGCAAACTGCCCTTGTGCTAAGAAGTGCGTTACCTGAGCGATGACTTGTTGGTTTCTCATCATAAAAGGGTGAGTGACAGGCAGTACGATGTGCTGTTTCATTCCTTCAAGTTTGGTATTGGCAACGGTGACTTTTCCATCGTCCGAACCGGGCAGCCACAGAGATAGGATGGGGTTGACGGTGCGAGAACCCGCGATGACCCCAAGTTCGAAATTGGCTGGGCCAATTTGTGCGGGCGCACTGTTTTCTTGAGTGCCTAATTGCAGTGACGAGGGACCGCCGATCCATTCAAAACCGGGTAGTTTATGTAGCTTATCCACAACCTCGCTGCCTCGGTTAGGCGGCCCTAGCATAACGACTCGTCCCAGATTAGAAATCGAATGATTTACCAGATATTGTCTTACCAAAATACCACCCATAGAGTGAGTGACAAAGTGAATCTTGCGGGCTTTGGGGCACTGGCTCAGTGCGTTGTTAATGTGTGTTTCTGCGAGGCTGGGGATGGCATCTGATCGGGAAGGGTAATCGTAATTCACTGTGGAATAGCCTTCGTTTTTTAAAGCATGCTCCAGTTTTGTCATGGAGTGTTTGGATTTTGCCAGTCCATGCAGCAACACAACGCAGTCGTTGTTGTGTTTAGTGGGGACGTCGAAAGTATACGCCGGAAGAGATAGTGCAAATAGCGTCAATATTTGGATGAGAGGTGTTTTTCTGAACATAAACATGGCTTTTACATTATGGTTGTATGTCTTTGTGATTCTAGAGCGTTGTAGTTGTAGAACTTTGTGGTTGTAGTGGTTAGAGGTGGTAATGAATGTATCCCGACGGGCTTTCTAAGCTAATACCTCTGAAAAGCCCTCGGGATAGTGTTTCATTTACACCTTACGGCGCTTGTTTTTAAGCGTGCTAACGAACAGCGGTAATAACATCAAGATCAACCAGAAGTCACTGGAGCCGCCACCGGAACCGCCGCTAGGGTAGGAGCGAGGTGATTGGAACGCCGGTTGTTGCGTATCTTTACGATTATCACGAACACCTTGAGAGGCACGTTGTTGACGCGCTGCCTGTTCGGTTTTAACGCGCTTGTCGTTGTTGCGTGCGATATTCAGCTGTTTGAACACTTCCTCTCTGACCACGATCATTGAGGTGTAATCCGTCACTAAACCGTATTCTTTGGCAAGATCGACGATGGCTTGTTTTGCATCGGCGTCTTCGCCCAGGTAATCGATCTTATTTTGAAGTTCTTCAATTTTTCCGAATGCCCAAAGTCGCTCGATTTCAGGGTTTAACTGACTGCCATCAGGAAACTCAAAAGACGTTTTGTAGACCTTCTGTTCACCAGAAACCTTACCTTTAATGGTGACATCGGCGTTGCCTGACCCCCAATAGTGACCGAATAGAATCAGCTGCTGACCTCGGTACACCGAACCAATTTTCTCTGGGGTGAGATCCCGAACTTTCACGCCGTCAATCTTCACTTCGACGTCATGAAAGGCTTCGTGTGTCAGCTTGCTGGTTGCAAGCATTAGGTTGCCAACGATGTCATCACTGTTAGACACGCTCATTGCGAAGCCATTGGAAATCTTAGCCATGCTGTCTAACAGAGGTCGATTGGCGCTGTTGCCCATCACGAAGGTGAATAGGCGAACATCGTATCTCTCAAGTAATTTCAGAAAGGCTTTTTTCTCGGTAGTGCCGACATTGGCCACACCATCGGTTACCAGAATGATGGCGCTGGAACGATCAGAATCCAGCCCTTTGATACCTTCTTCCAGTCCACGATAGAGGTTGGTGCCATTGTTTGGTCGAGTGCTTTCCAGCGTTTGGGTATAGCGATTGACGTTTTCTGGTGTTGCAGGTGTGTAGCCGCGTGTGATCTCGTTGGCAGAGTCGTTAAACAATACGATACGAAATCTGTCATTCGGGTTGAGCTTAGCCAAGCCTCGGTTAAAGCCTTCGATCAAGCTGTGATACTTGCCCTGCATTGAGCCGGAGAAATCCAGCACAAATACCCAGTCGCGGCCTTCGTTAATTTTCTTCAAATCATCGCCCGGTGTGATGGTCATCATGAAGGTGCCACGAGACTGACCTGGCTCTTTATTGGCAATCATATCCACTGAACCGGGAAGCCCTTTCTGATGACGCCAGTACACGACGATATCCTGATCCAGTGTCTGAACTATGTTTTGTGTTGTGGTGGAGGTGATTTGAGCACTTTCGACTCCTTCCTGGGCTCCCTGAGAGATTGTGTCATTCTCTGCCAAGCTGCCTGCCTGAGCGTTGCGCATTGAGATTGACCACTCCTGTTTGGATGTGGAGTTGGCAACGGCTTGAGGGTGTTTCGGAAGACGAATGTCTTCAATTGGGTAAGACGAACGAATCTTCATATTGAAACTAAAGGCTTCGGTCACCTTATCGTTGTACGACCAAAACGCCAGTTTCTCTTCATCGACGCCGCCTTCTTCAAGCGGGTAGACGTATCGGCCAATACCGTGATCCGCATGAACGGCCTGAATATAGACCAAGCGTATTTTTACATCTTGTTTCGGTAGCACAGGGTAGACGGCGCTGTCGAACGACTTGTGTTCATCCTTCTCGGTCAGAGCGGTTTCCCGGCCCTGTGCTTTCTCTTGTTCGTAGATGTTTCTGGCTTGTTGTTTTTCCATTACCTCGCCGGTTACTGGTTGACCGTCAATCCAGTAGGTGAACTCACCGACAGCCGCTTTTTCAGGAACAGGGAAGGAATAAATGGCTTCAAGCGTGACATCGTTGGGGTTGCCAAAGACTTGAGTCACGCTGGTGATGGCATAGCCATCTTCTACCGTGACTTCAACGTGATGCTGCTTAATTTCCAGGTCAGGAAGGTTGCTGCCTTTCGGGCTCATTAACCCGGCAGCTATTGCGATTTGACTGAGTGAAATCCCCAGTATTGTGATCAGTAATGTTTTGAGATATCTGGTTGCTATATTCAAGGTTTTCATAGCGCCCTCCGTTTGTTTTTTCGTAATGATCGGAGTGGAATTTAGAACTAAGAAATCGGGCACTCAATGAAAACAAACCAAGTTGAAGTGAGTGATTCTTGGGGTATTGGGAGGTGATACTTTTGTTGACTTTATGCTAATTGAGACTGTTAGTTAAGTGTTTGGAGGTGTTTTACTGCATTAAAACAACTTTGTTGCTATCAAGGATTGAGAAGGTATATGAACATCCTCCAAAAGCTGAATGTGGAAAATATCCAACGGTTAAATGAAAAAACTCTCTCCCATTTCTGAAGTTGTGCAGGCTTGAGCTTAAATATTCAAAAAGTGCAGTTTTTCCTACAATACTACAGTAATTTATTTCTTGATTTGGTTCTGCAGCATAAGCAATAACTAACAGAGGTAATAGTCCTGGGGTAATTGATGCTTTCACAATTTGAACATAGCGTAGCTTCTGAGTTTCTTCAGCCTGTGAGTCTATAAGCAGTAGTAATTCGAATAATAAGCGAATCACTTGGGAGTGTTGTTGTAAGGTTGTTGCTTGATGCGTTCTAAGATGCTGAAAACAGTTATATGCATACTTTTGATGTATGGTTTTATCATCCCTAAGGGCTTTGAAAAACATATCGGATGAATAGTTGAGTGTTTGACTTTCGAAGACTTGTGATAGTCTTCTACATGCTTTGCTGTATAAGTCTGCATCGCGGTTCGTTATTTCTAATATAGCGTTAAGCAGGTTAAAAAATGTACCTTCAAATCTTTGTTGTTCCGATACAGAAACTTGCT
>JBFHTA010000313.1:0-4430 GCA_041590855.1 Pseudomonadales bacterium | reverse complement strand
CCACCCGGTTGGATTGACTCAACGTCAGTAAATCTTTGGCTACTTGCTGACGTACCGGTAAAAGTCTGGGGTCGTCCAGAAATTTCAGATACTCGTCCGCTGCGATCATAGTTGAGCGTGCACCTTCCAGATCGCCGTCCAGCTGAAGTCGCTGGGAGGCCAAACGTAATAAATATTCAAGGCGGGCGATTTCCCAATCTTGTTTCCGCACTCCGGTTAAACTGGCCATCTGGGTGGACAAGTAGGTCAACTGTTTATGTTGCTCCGCACCTTCGGCTTCCAGTTTACCCAAGGTTTCAACCGACGCCGTTTGACCGGTGGAGAGAGAAGCTAACTGTTGCTGTTGCTGACTGCTGCCCTGCTTCAAAATCGCCTGCTGATTCCTTAGTTGAACAAGGTCATCTTGTAAGGCCTGAAATTGCATCCAGCCCCAATAACCCATACCGGCTAAACCGAATAGCACAATCAAAGCGACAAGCAGAATACCCAAGGAAGATTTACGAGCAGGCGCAGAAGGTGAGCGAGAAGACGTTTCTGGCGTACCAGTTGACGAAGTGCTGAAAGTATTAGCGGGTGATGTTCGGTCTGATGCAGTATTGCTGGCGACAGCAGCAGAGGATTCCTTTTCGGTTTCAGTCACCTCAGCGGTCTGAGAATTGTCCCGCGAATCGACATTTGACTCAGCTGGTTGGGAAGCTACCCGTGTTTCAGCTTCATTGAGTGTTTCAGACGTATCCGTCACGTTAGCTGCGTCAGTAGTGTCAGTCGAAGAACCCTTGACCGTTTCATCTGCCGGGGTCGGCTTATCCTGTTTCTCTGAATCTTGCATCCAAGCCTCTCTTTCCGTTAATGGTGGTCTGATCGGCCAAACCAACTCTCACGCACCACTAACCATTTATCTGTGTTCGATAGTTATCAAAGTATAACCCCGACCTGAGTGAATAAGCGACTTTTGTCAGAGGGAAAGACCGAGTCTAAGAAAGTAATGTCTCAAGCTGCGCCAAAACCGCTTTATTTGATGCGCCATCACAAACCGAAATTTGGGTTCTGGCAATGCCATGCTCTGTTAATAACTGAGCCACCCGGTCACTGGGTACCAACCAGATGGTTGAGCCGAGTTGCCAAAATGGTGAACTCAACGAAGCCCCCAACATCGCTAACACATTCAAAAAACTGTCACCGCTGGCGATCTGTATAAAGCGAGGTCCGGATGACATGACGGTTCTTAATTGGGATTGAAATTCCATGGCCGGTTGACGTCGATAAAGTACTAATTCAGTGACTTTGGCACCGCGCTCTGTCAGCGTCTGTTGAATATGGTTACGACCACCTTCACCTTTGACCAATAACACCTTTTTCTCATTGATCTGTTCAAACAGCTTCAATGACATTAAGGCTTCGCTGTCAGTGCCTTCAGGAATTTGAATCTCGGAATAACTCAGTTCGGTCAACCCCTCCGCCAACGACTGAGCAGTCGCCTGACCAATAGTAACCCACTGCAAACCAACGGGTATCTGTGGCCAGTATTGATCCACCTGGGCCACAAACAAGTCGGCCGCATTAGCACTGATCAAGACCACAATATCAAAGCAATCCAGATTCATAAGATGACTGCGCATTGCCCCGGTAACCTCGACCGGAACAATGGACATAACAGGCACAGTCACTGATGACACACCCAAAGCGGCTAACTGCGTAGCCAGCTTCGAAGCATGAGGTTCAGAGCGGGTAATTAGAAAAGACATCAGCGGAACGTTCGTTTATTAACCATCAGAGACAAACCATCAATTGCTACTCCTCAACCAACAATCATTGATGAGTACTAATGAGTCGCAGCTCTGATTAGTCGTTATCAGATTGGTACACATCGTCCAGAATTTGCTTGGCACCCTGTGCCAGCAAGGCTTCTGCGACTTCAATGCCTAATTCCTCTGCGCAGCTCGCGGCACCGCGCACTTGATGACGCAACACGGTTTTGCCATCCGGTGATCCCACCAAGCCACGAAGCCATATCTGATCTTCCTGTAACTCAGCATAACAAGCAATCGGTACCTGACAGCCACCTTCCAAACGACGATTCATCGCACGCTCGGCATATACACGGGTAGCCGTCGCTTCATGATGCAACGGTTTTAACAACGCAAGAGTCGCTTCATCATTCGTACGGCATTCGATGCCAACCGCACCTTGCCCACCTGCAGGCAGACTGACTTCTGTGCTGATACGTTGAGCAATACGATCTTCCATCTTCAGGCGGATCAAGCCGGCAGCTGCAAGAATAATGGCATCGTACTCATTATTATCCAACTTGGATAAACGCGTTTGAACGTTACCACGCAACCACTTGATTTCCAGATCCGGGCGCTGCTGCATTAGCTGACATTGGCGACGCAGACTGGAGGTTCCCACCACGGCACCAGCCGGTAACTCATCCAGGGATTGATAGCGATTGGACACAAAAGCATCGCGCGGGTCTTCGCGTTCACAAATCACCGCCAGACCCAAGCCTTCCGGGAACTCCATCGGTACATCCTTCATCGAGTGCACTGCGATGTCGGCGTCGCCATCCAGCATGGAGCGCTCCAGCTCTTTTACAAACAAGCCTTTACCACCCACTTTCGCCAAGGGCGCATCCAGAATCTTATCACCACGGGTCGACATGGCTACCAACTCCACATTCAACCCTGGGTGGGCCTCTAATAGACGGTCCTTAACAAACTCGGCCTGCCATAAGGCCAGTGGGCTTTTGCGCGTTGCAATTCGAAGGGTATTGGTAGTCATAGTAATCTCAAACCGATGTTCAGAAGAGCTTCTATGCTACCAGAGAGGGAAGATGAGTAAAAACTGAAATACTGATGGACATCAAAGAGATTGCATCAATTTCCGTAAACCTGAGACATGACGACGGCTGACATCCAGGCTTTCGTCCAAGCCCCTGATTTTAACCTTATGCTGGCCCTGGCCTGAACGCTCCATGGCTTCGAGGTGCCCAACCGACACAAGGCAATTGCGGTGGATTCGGTAAAACCGGTCGGCTAACTCGCGTTCGAGGTCCTTGAGTGTTTCATCAATCAGCACTTCACCGTGCTCATGGTGTACTGTTACGTATTTTTGATCGGCGCGGAAATAGTAGATGTCTTCAATCGGAATTAACTCCAACCCCCGATGTGTACGCGCGCTAATATGGGAACGGGCCGGTTCGCCTTCCTGCTCTTTGGTTCGCCTGCCCAACGCAGAGAGTTGGGCCTTATTTAACTTGGTAGCCCGCGACAGGGTTTGTGCCAGATCATCCCGGTTAATCGGCTTCATCAAATAACCTAACGCCTGCACATCAAAGGCTTCAACGGCGTATTCATCATAGGCAGTGCAAAAAATCACGGCGGGTGGGTGCTTTTGTTCAACCAGCTTGGCTGCAGCCTGTAAGCCATCCATCTCTGGCATCCTGATGTCCATTAACACCACTTCCGGTCGGATGGCCTCCACTTGCTCTATTGCTTCAATACCATTAGCGGCGGTAGCGACCACCTGATAATCGGTTAACTCATCGACCATACGTCTGAGTCGTTCTCGAGCTAACGGCTCATCATCAACAATTAGAACACGCATACACTAATCCGTAATACCTAGCACGTCATTCTGAATGGGAACCAATCAATTTCTATTAATCCAAAGCATAGATGATTGTCGACACATAACAATCTTCCAAATAACGACCATCTACTTTAGCACTCATCCCGTATATTGCTTTTAGTCTAGCGCGAATATTATTGAGCGCCATGTTCTGGCCTTTATGGGTGGATGCCTGCGAAGAGGGAATGGAATTCGACACCACAATAATGACCCGCGAGGCCGTATCATCAAACTTGGCTTTCACCTTGATCCAGCCTGGCTTTGAAGAGGTCTGAATGCCGTGATAAATGGCATTTTCCAGAATCGGCTGCAGCGTCAACAGCGGGATTGGCGTTGTCCCGGACAGACCAGAAATGTCCCACTCTACCGTCAACCGCTCACCCAACCTTAATCCTTCCATGGTCAGGTACTTTTTACATAGATTCACTTCTTCAAGAAAAGTTGCCTGAGACTTCAATTCACCCAGCGTCGCCCGAAACAAACTGGATAAGTCCTCAACAGCACGCTCTGCTTTTTCCGGGTCCACCATAATCAAACTGGCAATGGTATTCATACTGTTAAACAGGAAATGCGGACGGATTCGCGACTGCAGTGCTTCCACCCTTGCTTCCAGTTCCGCTTGCGCCCGTTGCGTTAATTCAGTCTGTGCATATAAATAGCGAATCAAGAGAGCAGCAATCAGCAACGCCAACAAACCGTTCTTTAGAACATGCGCCCAATCCACCACGTCTTCTTGCATCCAGCCAATCAATGCCGTCATACACACAACCACCAGCACGATAACGAAATAGCTGATGGTT
>JBFHTA010000312.1:0-4430 GCA_041590855.1 Pseudomonadales bacterium | reverse complement strand
GTTGTGCTATTTATGTCATTAATTACTGAGTACAAGAGGCTACGCGGCCAGCCATGTTCTTGCCGTTTCCGCAGCTCATACCGTGCTCGATGTTGGTATAGCTCGGCGAGCTGATGCCACCGTTGCGCTCAGCATCATGGTCGGTGTAAACACTGGCCATGTTGTAAGTACGAGGCGTGCCTTTATTGTTGTTATTACAACGGAAGGTCGGGCTGCCATAGGCAATACCGAAGAAAGTTTTGTATTGGTTCAGATCGTCCCAAAGATTACGTTTTGGTGAGCCGGCACATCCCATTTGAGAGGCCAGGTTGATGTAGCCGTCGTCTTCACCGGTCAGGAAGCCAGCAGATGCCCCTTCGATTCCAGGGAAGCTCTTATAACCGCCCATGGCATATACCGGTGCCGCCAGATTGGAACCAATGTAGTTACGTGCCAGGTAAGAGTCGTTTGTCTGTAGCCATTCAACGCTTGGGTTACAGTCTTTGCCCAGGAAGGCCATGTTGATCAGAGCATCCAACCAGTTACCGTTACAAACACGGTCTGCGCCTTCAGTACCGCCCATTGCTCCACCCATGGTGAATATGCCTAGAACACCTTGGAAAGCTTGATTGTAAGGGACAGATTTTGCTGAACCGCTGGCCGTAAATGCTGTGTTGTAATACGGCGAACCAGAAACAGCATTACCCGCCATGAAAATCATTTGCTGTGCGCCCTGACTGTGGCTCACGACATAAAAATCATCCGACGCAGAACACTGGGTGTTTGGCTCGTCGTGTACTAAACCATCGCCATTACCTTGTTTGATCGATACCATCTGACGAGCAATTTCACCCGCAGTTTCGTCGCGCCAATACGGATAACCACTCTCGTCGGTCGAATCGTAACCCACGATGGCATAGTTATCGGTTGGGCCTAAAAGATAGGATAGGAAGTCGCTGCCACTGTATTGGCTAAAGTGCGATGTTCTCCAGGAATCACGTGCTTCGGCTTTGTTGGTTCCCTGAGTACCGTGACCATGAACCATGATGTAACAGTTATCGGCCATGGCGGTATTGCTCATTAACGTACTGCTAAGAATCAGAGTGCTTGCAACGGCTGCGGAACCTTTAGCGATCGACGTTAGATACGAGCGAACTTGCTTTTTCATAATGTAAGACCTTCTCGAATGTTATTTTTATTGTGAGCGTCCTGCTTATGTGATCTTCCCTGACTACAATGAAATTCAGAATGTGACTAGGGAACCTCTGTGTAAGAGCCTCTCTGCTCTGGCCTATAAGAGAAATAACTATTTGAAGAGCTGTTTTGAAGGCATAACGGCTTCGACCCGAAGGGTTACGCCAAAAATCGCAACAATAAATAGTTATTTCTCTTAAGGCCCCGAAGGGCGAACATAGAAACACTTTATAACTGTGTTGAACTTCTTGAAAAGGTCACGACATTTCCTGCAAAGCTCGCCTTGTTCTAAAGTGTTTCTAATGCCCGCAGAGCTAGAGCGGTCTTGCTCAGAGGTTCCCAGTTTCGCTTTTCAATATAAGTGGGACGTAAGAAAGCTGCCATGACACTTGCGGCCATCTTGCCGAACAGAAGCGGCCATACGGGTTATCAATGACTGAATTCAGGTCTTTTATGGGCAAGCATGTAGAGTCTATCTTTTTAGTGTCATAGTCTTGTATGTTTCAGCCACTAATACCTTACGACAAAACTCGCCTAGACTAATGACTATTGTCACTGCGTAATGAGCGACTCCTTTGATACTATTTTGAGCGTTCTTTTCAGTGGTTCTTATGACAGAATTAAAAGAGCTTGCCAAAACGATAAGGGATGAAATTGAATCAATGAACGATAAAACCAAAACCATTGTGGGTGGACTGGAGTGCTGTGATCTACCGGATTTAGAACTTTTTAACGTGCAAATGCGGGTAGATACGGGTGCTGCTACCTCTTCTTTGCATGTGGACAACATCAAAGAGTTCTCCGAAGATGGCAAGCGTTGGGTAAATTTTGATATTCACCCGGACGTTCACAACGTGGATACGGTGGTGAACAAAACCGTGTTGTTAAAAGGTAAAAAGGTTGTTAAGAGCTCTACAGCAGATAAAGAAAAACGGTTTGTGATCAAAACCACGATACGTTTGGGTGATCAGGAATGGCCGATTAAACTGACTCTGACTGATAGGTCCACGATGAAGAACTTGATGTTACTGGGGCGAGAAGCCATGGGGGATCGATTTTTGGTGGACCCAAGTGTCGAGTTTTTACTTTCCGGTGATGACTCAGGGTCTACAATTTAATAACACCTTTTTGCATTTAACTGACTCTCCCCCTGCGTTGGCAGACCTGCTCGTTTAAAGTGGTCTTTCCGGGTGAGGATAGAAAAAGGAAGCAACTATCATGAAATTAGCAATATTGTCTTGTGGCCCTAAATCCTACAGTACGCAACGTTTAAAGGAAGCGGCGTTGCAGAGAGGGCATGACGTTAAAGTACTTAATACGCTTAAATTTGCCATTGATTTACAGCGTGGCGTTCCAGATCTGTTTTTTAAACAAAAGGTGCTGAGTACCTATGATGCGGTGTTACCGCGAATCGGTGCGTCCATTACTTACTACGGCACGGCGGTTGTTCGCCAGTTTCAGGAAATGGACGTCTTCTGTGCGAATACGGCTCATGGTATCAGTAATTCCCGTGACAAACTGCGGAGCTTACAGCTGTTAAGTCGTCATCATATCGGGATTCCGAGAACTGCTTTTGTTCGGGATAAAAAAGATGTATTACCTGCCATTGAGCGGGTTGGTGGTGCGCCGGTCATTATCAAGCTGATTGAAGGAACACAGGGGATTGGTGTGTTGTTGGCGGAATCGGTGACAACAGCAGAATCAATCATTGAACTTTTGCAGAGCCAGAAACAGAATGTGTTGATTCAAAAGTTCGTGGCGGAAAGTAAAGGTAAAGACATACGAGCCATTGTGGTTGGTGATCGGGTAGTCGCAGCTATGCGACGCGTTGCTCAGGGACAAGAATTCAGGAGTAATGTGCACCGTGGCGGTGTTGCCGAGATGGTTGAGCTTTCAGAAGAGTATAAAGAAACCGCTGTGCGTGCAGCCCAGATTATGGGCTTACGGGTAGCTGGGGTAGATATGCTTGAAAGCAAAACCGGGCCTCAAATTATGGAGGTAAATTCTTCTCCTGGTCTGGAAGGCATTGAGACCTGCACAGGCCTCGATGTGGCGGGTGCCATTATTGAATACATCGCAGCGCAGGTGGATTTCCCTGAAATCGATGTTCGCCAGCGCCTTACTGTGAGTAAGGGGTATGGTGTGAGTGAGATCTTTGTCCCTGAAGGTTCAAAGTTTGTCGGTAAAACCATTCAGGAAACCCAGTTACAGGAACAGGATATCAATGTTTTAACCTTGTACCGTGGCAATAAGGTGATTCCTAACCCTCGTAAAGATCGCGTTCTGGAGCCGGACGACAAACTGCTTTGCTTCGGTAAGATGGAAGCCATGCGTGGCATGATCCCGGCGAAAGCAAGAAAACGTCGTAGTCCGGAGGTAGTCGATTTGCCGGAAAACCTGCCTGAAGGTAAAGAGCCGGACGATCAATAGACAGACTGATTTAACGGTTACTGACGTCCTGAGAAAAGGTGCCATGGGAGCACCTTTTCTGTTGTTGAGTCTTATCCCGCCTCAAGCATGCCAGAAAGGGCGGTAGCAATACCAAGGAACGACATAAAGCCTGCAATGTCTGTGACAGTAGTTAGAATGATCGATGAAGAAAGCGCCGGGTCCTGGCCTAGCTTTTTTAATATGATCGGAACCATAGCCCCAGACATGGCTGCAATGGTCATGGATGAGATCATTGCAAGTGCAATGATGAGTGCAAGCCCGGTACTGCCACTCCAGAAATACACGCCGGTCCCGCAGGTGATGGCAATGGCGATGCCGTTGATTAACGCCGCACCGGCTTCTTTTCTTAACACGCCAGGCCAGTGCCTTACTGTAATTTCCCTGAGCGTCAATCCTCGCATGGTAACCGCCAAGGCTTGAGCACCAGTATTTCCGGATTGTCCGGCGGCAATCGGTAACAAGATAGCCAACGCGGTGTATTTGGCAATGGTGTCTTCAAACATGCCGACAACAGCAGCGGCGAGGAATGCTGTCACTAAATTGATTTGTAGCCAGGGAAGTCGTTTTTTCACAGCAAATACGCTGCTGGATAACGCACGCTCTTCTTTACTGGCGCCAACCATGGTGACCATTTCCGCAGCAAGCGTATCTTTGATGTCATCAAGTAGCGTTTGCCCCCGAATTACGCCTATGAAGTGGTCGTTACCATCGACTACCGGCAGAGTATCCAGCTTTAGCTTCTCGATTTTCTCCATGACTTCATTCTTGGGATCGAGTGCGGTGACGTAACTTGTGAGTGGTATGGC
>JBFHTA010000311.1:0-4440 GCA_041590855.1 Pseudomonadales bacterium | reverse complement strand
GTCTCATAGCTGCCTTCGTCTCGTCGGCTGTCGCCATCGTCTTCAGCCAGTGCATTTCGATACAACTCGAACACACCCTCTGTAGTTAGATTGGCATTCGCCCCTTCATCCCACTGAATCTCAAGCAACTGCGCTGCTTTTTTGGCACGCCAATATTTATCGGCCACCACAGCAACGCCGGAGGCAATTTCCACCACCTTCAGCACACCCTTTTGACTCAATGCATTCGCAGCATTAAACGAAGCCACACGCCCACCCAACACTGGGCAACGAACCACCACGGCATATGCCATCCCATCAACCTGGGTATCTATCCCGAAATTGGCCTGACCGGTGGATTTCATTGGTGAGTCCAAGCGCTTGGAAGTCTTGCCTATGTACTTAAATTGCTCCGGAGATTTTAACGGAATGGACCAAGGCAAAGATTCCTTCACCGCCAACGGCAATAATTCCTGATAGCTAAGAACCTCTTTCGTCCCTTTTCTGAAAACATGGGCATTGTCCGTTTCACACTGCGAAAGCTCCACCTTCCAAACCCGTGCCGCCGCTTTGGTCATAAGTGTACGGATGGATGCTCCGGCTTCCCTAATCGGCTGCCAACTGGAAGACAAACTGTTACTGCCCCCTGTAAGCTGCAACCCGTAATCCGGGTTACGATATTCGGTGGCGGCAGGTGCAAATACAATGTCGATGGATTCCGGTGCTATGTCCATTTCCTCAGCCAACAGGGTCGTGATACCGGTATAGGTTCCCTGCCCCATTTCAACCCGATCAAGCGTGAATTCTACCCGCCCGTCACTGTACAATTTTAACCAGGCATCAGGCGTCCAACTCGATACCTGTTCTGATGAGTTGCCGGAATGTGGCTCTTTTACCAGTTTATTGGTGCAGGCCATCAAGCTGGTTGCCAATACCAAACCGCCTCCGGCCAATGCGGAGACTTTAAAGAAGTCGCGGCGAGATAATCCTTCACTTCCCGATTCCATGTGCAATGACGAATTATTGTGATCAAGCGGTTTCATGAAGACACCTCCTGAGCCAAGTCATAGTTGTGTTCTTCAACTGACACCATGCCTTGAGCTTGAAGACGAATGCTCGCTTTTTGAATCGCTTTTAAGATATTCGGGTAAGTACCACAACGGCAGATATTACCCGCCATGTAATTTTTGATGTCTTCTTCGCTGGGATTAGGATTCTGCTTTAACAAGGCGGTAGCAGACATTATCTGCCCCGACTGACAATAACCACACTGTGGAACACTCTCCTCGATCCAGACTTGCTGCACAGGATGAAGAGCATCACCCGAGGCAATACCCTCAATGGTGGTAATTTTCTGTCCGGCAATGGCCGATACAGGCATTGAGCAGGAACGAATCGGATTTCCGTTCATGTGCACGGTACAAGCGCCGCACAACCCCATACCACAACCAAACTTGGTGCCTGTTAAGCCAATTTCATCTCTGATGACCCAAAGCAGTGGCGTATCAGCTTCAATATCCACCTCCACCTGAGATCCGTTTAATTCAAATGTAATCACGTATTTTTCCCTCGTGTAGCTTAGCCTTCCGAGCCAAAGAAGGTATTGAACATGAGTTATTATTCTTATTAGAAATTAGAGTCTATGCTCTAACCACAGAGAAAGAAACCGAAAGTTTTTGACCTTTAGATGAATTTATTTGATCTGGCGGTTAATCAGAAATACTGTCGTGCCTGCACCACACTTTTCCTGCTGGCCTTATGTCGACACATGGTCTGATTGGCTTGATTAAGCAGGGTTTCCACATCTTCCCCGTCTGTCGGGGCAATCGCCGCTCCGATGGACATACGGGGTTTAATCACATGACCCAGGACATTCATTGGACGCTCAATGTCCATGAGTAGTCGCTCTTGAAACCGACTCACTTCGGAATCCTCCAAATGACCAGGCAGGAGTGCAATAAAGACATCCTCGCCATAGCGTCCTATGAATTCATCCTTGCGAAAGCAGTCCCGGAAACGCTGTCCCAAACCGTGAAGCAGCTCATCAGTAATGCGCTGGCCATGTAAATCAATCAACAGCCTGAAATCATCCAAATCGAGATACATTACTGTAAATTCTTCACCGTGTGTTTGAAGTTCCGCAACATGGTGCTTCAGGGCTTCGTTTACTGATTGACGATTAGGTAATCCGGTCAGGGCATCAATTCGGGTCAGATCATTCAGCTGGTCAGCAGTTTTTTTCATCAAGGTTAAATCGTGCACCGACACGACCACTGCTACTACTGTGGTATGTTCTTCAGAGTCCTGCGAGAAAATGGGATGGTAGCGCACCTCCATAAAACGCTCACCACCATAACCGGGAAAATCAAAAGCTTTTCGATAGCAGACTGTTTCACCTGCAAAACAGGCATCTAATTTGGGTTTGATAACCTCGTTAAACACTTGCTTACCAAAGATTTCATCAATTCGCTTACCAACAATGCTTTCCCTGGATACCCCAAACGCTCGCTCATAGGCACTGTTTACCTGACGATAGCGGTAATCCCTCCCCACCACGGAGAGGTGATCTTTAACACTGTCGAACACGGTAAGCAATGCATGAATGCAAACGGAATCCGGCGCATTATTTTTTGTAAGATGGTAAGGAGACGACGTTAAAATCACACAATCTAAACCCGAACTGCTTGTCTTATCAGCTTTAGCTTAGATTATTTTTTGAACAATGAAAATCTTACACAGTCTGACCGAGCAAGACCTGAACCGCCCGTCGCATAAAGGCTCGGATGCCATCAACGGTGGTTTCCGGCGCATACACCATCATGGCAACAGAATGGGCACTGCCCATGAAGATCATAGCCAGCTCTCTGGCCGTTAGATGAACTTTGATTTCACCGGAGTCAATGCCCCGTTGAATTGAGCGAGCAATTTGATTGACGACCCGATTATGCAAAATCAGGTATCTTGGCCATACGTCATCTCGTAGCGACGACGTCCACTCCAACCATACCTTGACATATTCCGGGTGATTGACCGCACTTTCGACAAATTCATTACCGTGGGTATACAAGGCATCAACCGCGCCTTTTTGTGAATGATGCGCGCGGTTTGCTACGTCCAAATAGAAGCGTTCCACTTCTGTTAGTACCGCATCGACCAGCTCTTCCCGGTTACGGAAATAGTTAAACACCGTGGGCACTGATACATTAGCCAGTTCGGCCACATCCGCATGTACTGCACGGCCAATCCCCTTATTAGCAAAAGCGGTCACTGCACATTCAAGTAATTGGGCCTGGCGCGTTTCAGGACTCAGTCGAGTACGTTTCGGTTTAATATCAGCTACATCATCCATAGAAAACCCTGTGGAAATTTGGTTTAGTTCAATGGTGGCCAATATACCAAAGCCATAGGCCCAGACAGCAACATTACTTCACAGTTTGTTACACAAATCACAATATTGTCGTGATTTTGACACTTATATGACCGTTCAATCAATTATGGCTTGGGCAAGCAATAATATAGTTGACATATCAATTAGATAGATAACAATAAAAGAAAACAACAAGAGACGGTGACCATGGAATTTCTAGACGCACTCAAACTTCGACGAAGTATCCGAGCTTTTTCCGACCAAGCTGTTCCCAAAACGCTTCTGGATGAGCTGTTAAGCGAAGCCTTGGAATCACCTTCCAGCTCAAATACACAGCCCTATAAAATTGCCGTAGCCACAGGTAATACTTGTAAAGCACTGGGCGAAGAACTGGTTTCCAAATACCATGCGGCCAATAAAATCAGTAAACAACCACTACCACTGAAACTGGTCTCAGCCGTAACCAGTAACGCCCTTCCCGACAGCGATTTCAAACCCATTTTAGGCAAGTACCCTCCCGTATTTCAGGAACGCCGAGTTGCCACAGGCATGGGCTTGTACAACGTATTAGGCATTGATCGGAATGACCGCAAAGGGCGAGATGAGCAAATGGCCCGAAACTTCAATTTCTTTGATGCGCCGGTGGCCATGTTCTTTTTCATTCACCCCGGTATGAAACATACCGCCTTGGTGGATCTGGGAATTTTCATGCAATCCCTGATGTTAGCTGCTACCAATAAAGGCCTGGGTACATGCGCACAAGGCGCATTAGGCATGTGGCGTTCCCCGATTGAGAAACACTTTAACATTCCAAAAGACTATAAGTTGGTGTGTGGTCTGGCATTGGGCTATCCGGACGAACACGAAGTGAATCAGTATCGACCGAATAAGGTGTCGTTGAACGATCTGCTGATCCCGGAGAAGTAACGCCAACGCTATTTATAAAGCACCATCAAAAAGACACAATCAAATAAAACACCACTTGTAAAACGCCATCAAAAAAGCCGCTTCTAATGAAGCGGCTTTAGTGCGTTTATGGCTTAGTCTTAATTGGCTGGCTGTTAATTGGTGTAGTGTTAATTAACACCGGGACG
>JBFHTA010000310.1:0-4456 GCA_041590855.1 Pseudomonadales bacterium | reverse complement strand
GGCGACACCGTCGGCCACCTGGAGGAGGGTATTGACGGCGCCGGCCCGCGCCGCGGCGCCGGCCAGCCGGTCGCAGTGGCCGGCGGCCCGCCGCTTGTGGGGCATGGTCACGTTGGCACCGTCGAGATCTCCCCGGCGCACCTCGGCCACTGCTTTGGCCAGGCCGGCCGCGTCGACCCGGCGGGCAACGTACGAGCCGGGGATGCCGAGATGGGCGAGGGCCGCCTCGTGGATGGCCGGCGAGCGGGAATGCCATCGAAACAGTAACGGTTTTTGGTACGGGTTGGCTAACTTCAAACAAGAGCCCATGCTCCCCCGTACCAACGGCACAGCGGGTACCACCAGCCAGTTAAGCAGGTTACGCGAACGTTCAGCCTCGTTTAGAGACCACACGGGCAAATCATCAACGCTCTCAGCTCAAGCTCCTGCGGGACTAGCGCTCTCAGCTCAAGCTCCTGCGGGACTAGCGCTCTCAACAAACGCCCGTGGAAGATCACACGCTTCAGACGAAGCCTTACGATCCCAGAGCGCTGAACGTTCGCCTTTCGTTCGAACAAACTCGCCACTGTTGAAGTCAGCTTCGCAACTGACAAAACAACAGGACCGTATTGTCAGACAGGCGGATATTCCAACCACTGACGCACTCTATGAATTAGGCCTTCAAGCCTATGAACAAAAAGATCTGAATCTGGCGGAGCAGTATTTTCAGAGCAGTATTCAACACGCTGAAAAGGTCACAGACTGCCAGTTAGCGCTGGCGAAGATTTATGCCGATCGAGGCCATGCTGTACAGGCCGCAGAAATGGTCGAAGCCTTACTGATGAATACTCAAAACGACGAAGCCTATGTATTGCTTGGCATTCTCAATCTACAGGCTGGCAATCATCTCGAGGCCAAAGCCTTGTTTCACCGTAGCCTGAGTCTGAACGCCAACAATACCGAAGCCAGGCATTTTCTTTCTTTTCTTAACACGTCACCGGAGGCACCATGAGTCTCCTCACTAAATCCGTTCTCGCACTGACACTGCCCATGATACTGGTGGCATTTGCCATCGAGCGCGCCACCAGCCACCCATCACCGGTCAGCGCTGCCCTGGCGTTGGGGGTCGTGCTTGGCTACAGCGTCTGGGTATACGCCTACCTCAAACACACCATTACCCAAAAACTCGAGCAACTGCTAACCCGGTTAAATGACAGTAAAGACGCCTTACCCGACCTGACGTTAAAAGAACCTTCCGGTGTCACACCTGCTTTACACGACGATGAGTTCAGTCAATTGAGTCTGGCAGTCGACAACACCCTGCAAACCTTAACTTTGCTATCGGAAGAAAAGCAGTACATGCAAAACAATCTGCAAGCCGAAGTGGAAAAACGGACTGCAAAACTCGAAGCCTCCCATTGGATTCAGAGCAGTAAAACGGCATTAAATGAAGTAATACAGGGCGAGCAAGACTTGGGGGAGCTGGCCCACAATGTGTTAAAACAGCTCTCGGCACTGCTGGACGCTCAGGTCGGTGCACTCTATGGCCTTTCCTCGGAAGTGCAAACCCTAAAATTATTGGCTACCTATGCCTATCCGAAAAACGAAAGTAAGTCTCGCACACTCAGATTTGGTGAAGGGTTAATCGGCCAGGCTGCCATTGACCAAAAAATCCTTCGCATCAGTGATTTGCCAGAAGAGTATGTGCAGGTGTCATCGTCATTTGGACAGGCCGTCCCCCGCAATTTGCTAATTGTACCTATCACAATTGGTGATGGGCTCAATGGTGTTTTGGAGCTGGGAGCGTTCAAACCTTTCCAGGACATCCACATCGACTTTCTGGAACAAGTTCAGGAAACCATCGGCCTCAGCATGTATGCCGCAGAATCCCGTGTGGAAATGCAGGTGCTGCTCACACAATTTGAAATTCAACGAGAAGAAATTGCCGAAGCCAACGAGCTACTGGAAGAGCAAAACCATCAACTGGAAGACCAAAGCAAGATCATTCAGCAACAGAACAAAGAACTGGAAAAAGCCAAAGAAGTGCTGGAAGAGCGTATTGAAGAACGTACCCGCGAACTGAGAATCCGCAGTGAAGAGCTCGAGCAGTTCAATGAAAAGCTACAACAGTTCGTACCGGATAAGTTCCTGAAAATATTACATAAGAAAAACATCATCGATGTTAATCCCGGCGATCATGTAGAGAAACGCATGACGGTGTTCTTCTCTGACATCCGTTTCTTCACCTCGTTATCGGAGTCCATGACGCCATCGGAAAACTTCCGCTTCATCAATTCCTATTTGTCGTTCATGGCGCCTATCATCAAGGAAAAAAACGGCATCATCGATAAATACATTGGCGACGCCATAATGGCGCTTTTTGATAGCCCAGACGATGCCGTGCGCGCGGCGATTGCCATGTCCCAAATGTTGTTAACTTATAACCAATACCGCGCAAATTGTGGCTATGTGCCGATCAAACTTGGCTTCGGAATCAACACCGGGGATTTGATGCTCGGTACTGTAGGTGGTGAAATTCGAATGGACAGCACCGTCATCGGTGATACGGTCAATCTTACCGCACGCATCGAACACCTCACTAAAACCTATGAAACTCCGATCCTGATCGGTAGTGATACCTTTATTGGCTTACAGAACAACGTTTCCTACTCGTTGAGATACGTCGACTGTGTTTGCGTGCGCGGCAAATCGGAAACCGTCATGCTGTACGAAGTGATCGACGGTGACTTGCCTGAACGCCAAAAGAAAAAACTGCAAACGCTGCCCATGTATGAAAAAGGCATCAATGCTTATCACACAGAGAACTATCTGGAGGCTCTCAGATACTTTGAAAAATGCTACGAGCTCGACCCGGACGATGCTGTCACGCACATCTACCGCCAACGTTGCTATGGGCACATTGGCGAAATTCCCAGACCGGCATTGGCCAGCTAACGGAGGGCATGATGGATTACCCGGATCACGATGCCACCAGCACCGCGCACCATATCCTGCTGTTGGGGCACGATGCCGAGTTTCAGAGATTTGTGCTGAATCAATCCCAGCTGAGTGCACAATTGAGCGGGGTTGAAATGGAAATTCAGCTCTGGGAAACCCTCAAGTACATGAACATCCATCTGGTGGTGATTAATCTCGACGTTTACGGCACCGAAGGCATCGAATTAATCCATCAACTGAAACAACATCCCGGGCACTGTGCTGTCCCCGTGCTAGTGTTATTGCATTCCGACCAACAAGCATTAATTCGACCCGCCATTGATGCCGGAGCCATTGATTACATTGCAATGCCCTTAATCGAACCTCTGGCCACGACCCGAATAGAGTCCATTTTGCATACCGCACACAAGATAATGCATCTCAGAGACAACCACCAACAGTTGCAATTTGCGCATAGACACTTGCAAGACGAGCTGCAAAAAGAAAAGAAAAAGCGGCAGGATTTGGAGAACGACGCCTTAAAATTTCAACACTTGTTTCCCGCTTGGCAACAGCTTCCGAAACGGGTTCAAACCGCATTAGAAGGCTTCTTAAACGCCTTCAGTCAATTGTCCAAATATTCCAGCCCCGAGCTACACCAGATCTTTGTGGAGATCACCCAGCATTACTGCGACATTCTTGAACAGGCCTTTGATTTCAACCAGCAGTCCAACCCCGCCAATACCGTCACCAATCAATCTCGACTCAACTTACTGCGTCAGGTTCATCTGTTCAAAGGGCTCAGTAATTACGATCTGATTATGCTCGCAAATCACATGATTGAGCAGAGCATCCCTCCCGACACCGACATACTCACTCAAGGGCAGCCCTTTGATTATGTCTATTTGTTGGCCTCGGGCACCGTCGAAGTTTGGATGAACAAAGAGTTGATCACCCACGGAGGCCCCGGGGATTTATACGGTGAGCGACACGTCATCAGTGCCGAAAACACGGCCCAAAGTACCGTTCGAACGTTAGAACCTTGCCAAACACTGGCCATTGAAAAGGACACTTTTTACAAGATCATCATTCGCATTCCACAACTTTGGCGTAATCTCTTCCAGCAGAAATCCGCGCAATTAAAGATTGCCAATCAACGAATTAGCGAGCTCTTACAGCATTTCCCCCAAGGAATTCTCAAAGTGAATGGCGACGGCCAAATCACCAAGGAGTACTCCAAGAAATGCTGCGAGTTGTTTGATAACCCACAATTAATGGGTAAATCCGCCGGACAATGCCTGTTCGCCGATGCTCCCACCCACATCGACGAATTCACCACCATGTACCCCTTGTTTTTTCAATCCGACCACGCGATGGACTTCGAGGAAATCGCAGACTTACTGCCCCGCTCGACCCGCTTTGTAGACAGCGAAAACAACATCCGGGAATACAGTCTGTCGTACTATCCGTGCACGGATTTACACGACCGAATCACTCATGTAGACATCGGCGTAGAAGATGTTACCCAAGCCAGGGAGTT
>JBFHTA010000309.1:0-4485 GCA_041590855.1 Pseudomonadales bacterium | reverse complement strand
GAGTCTTTGGGTGGTTTTGAAGAGTTGATGGAAACCTTCAAGAAGCGTCTGGAAGAACAGAAAGAACGTCATCAGGGCGGTAACCGTTGGATTGGAACGGGCGGAACGTCTCCGTTTGGTGCTGATGGATATAATCCTGAAGGCATTCGTATCGGTCAGAAGAAGTCCCGTCACCAAAAAGCGGCCAAGGTTTGGGAACAGCGCAGCTTTAAAGATCTGGACGATTCCATCGCATTGGGCATCCGTAACATTCAGGTGGCGTTGCGTCGTCTTCGCAAATTTGCTCGTGATGGGGCGGAAGAAATTCTGGACATGGACGATACCATTGAGTCCACGGCCAAAAATGCCGGCTATTTGGATTTGAAGCTGGTGCCTGAAAAGAAAAACAAGGTCAAAGTGCTGTTGTTTTTTGATGTTGGCGGGTCGATGGACCCTCATGTCCGGGTCTGTGAGGAGTTGTTCTCTGCTGCGAAAACCGAGTTCAAACACATGGAATACTTCTATTTCCATAACTGTTTGTATGAATCGGTTTGGAAAAATAACCTGCGTCGCGGCGCTGAACGGATGGATACCTATGACATCATTCATAAGTATGGTCCGGACTATAAGGTGATCTTTGTTGGCGATGCTTCAATGGCACCGTATGAAATTACTCATGCCGGTGGCAGTGTTGAGCATTGGAACGAAGAGCCGGGCGCATTGTGGATGCAACGTATCGTAGATCATTACGATAAAGTGGCTTGGCTGAACCCACTTCCGGAAGCTCAATGGGGCTGGGGTGGTTCGATCCAAATTATGCAGGACTTGATCAACGAACGTATGTACCCGATGTCAATTGAAGGCTTGGAACGTGCCATGAAAGATCTGAACAAGTAGTTGATCTTAAGGGCTTTCAAGTACCTATTTGGACCCCGAGTCATGTGACTTGGGGTTTTTTATGGCAGCTTGTGGATCAACCTCTATACTTTCATTGGGTTAGTCTGCGGTTTTATTGGTAAAAGGATTCATTTTGAAGCACATGCCCAAAGCGCTTTTTATTGTTTGTATTTGGTTGTCGGGCATGTCGGTCCAGGCAGAACCTGTGGTCGTGAATGTAGGTGGCTATGCTTTCCCGCCTTTTGTTGATGTTCCGGACGATCCGAATCAACAAGAAAATGGTCTGACCATTGATCTGATAGAGCTATTCAATCAGCATCAAAACAGTTATCGGTTTGTTTACGTCAGTACCACGCCAAAAGCACGCTATCGTCATTTCAACGAGGGGCGCTTTGATGCCCTGTTTTTTGAAAGTAAAAAGTGGGGGTGGCAGGACTATCCGGTAGCAGAGTCCGAGACTTATCTAAAAGGTGGAGAAGTATATATTGCCAGACGGTTGCCCGGTCGTGATCAGAGGTATTTTGATTCGATTAAAGACAAGCGTTTGATGGCGATTTTGGGGTATCACTATGGTTTCGCGAACTTCAATAGTGATGAAATCTATCTTCGTGAAAATTTTAATATCTATCTCACATCTAGCCATAGAAACAGTATCCGCGCGTTATTCAGTGGTACAGGCATTGCTGATATTGCTGTGGTGACAAAGGCTTATCTGCATCAGTTCCTATCACAAAACCCCGAGTACCAAGATAAAATTCTGGTGTCTGAACGGCTCGACCAAGTCTATAATCACACCATTCTGGTTAGAGAAGACGGGCAGTTGAATGTATCGGATGTGAATCGGTATTTACAGGCACTGTCTGAACAAGGAAAGCTTCAGCAGATTTGGTCGAAATATGGAATTCAGCAAGCCCGGTAAGTCAGAGCGTTTTATTCTTCCTTTTATCACTACGTTATCCTTCTCCGTCTCATCCTTTTTTCTGTCATTCTTTACTATGGCGTTACGGGGTGTTTCGATGATGTTCGTTGTGGCATCTTTCTCCATGTCTGCCAGTGCTGATTTGGCCCCTGTAAATAAGATTTACTCCTTCGATACCCAGTCCATGGGAACCCGTTTTCATTTAGCGGTAGCAGCACCCGACCAACAACAGGCTAAACAGTTATTTAAGGGCAGTGTGCAGTTGCTGGAGGAGTTAGAGCGCAGGTGGAGCCCCTGGATTGAAGGCAGTGATGTGTGGAAAATTAATCACGCTAAAGATCGCCGAATTACTGTATCAGAGTCGTCGTTTCGCTTGTTGCAGCGGGCCGAGCAGATTTCGAAATTAACGGAAGGTGCATTTGATGTGACCTTCGCATCGGTAGGGCATATGTATCGCTATCGGGAAGGGGTGCGTCCCAATAAAGATGAGCGCTTATCTGCGTTGCCTGGAGTGAACTACCAGTATTTGGAATTAACCTCGCCAAATCTTTTAACGGTTTCGGTAGAGGGAGTTCGTGTGGATTTTGGTGGTATTGCAAAAGGTGAAAGTATTGATCTGTTATTGGCGTACTTGGTTGCTGAGGGGGTAACTTCGGCGTATTTCTCATTAGGTGGAGATTCTTACGTGTTAGGTAAAAAGGGCGATTATCCGTGGATGCTGGGTATTAAACATCCCCGAAAAGAACAAGACGTGATTGCCCGAATTCCGCTTGAGAATGTTGCAGTTTCAACGTCTGGTGACTACGAACGCTTTTTTATGGACTCCGGCGAGCGGGTTCATCACATACTTTCCCCACAAACCGGATTGCCAAGTCAGGGTGTGATGAGTGTGACCGTGATCGGTCCTGAAGCATGGAAAGCAGATGCCTTATCGACGTCGGTTTTTGTACTTGGAGAGAAAAAAGGCATTGCGTTGATTGAAACAATACATGATTACGATGTAATCATTGTTGACCAATTGGGCCGTATTACGGCCAGTAGTGGCCTGGTTTCCCGATGATTTTTTGAACGAATTTCTTCTGGTAACGGTTTGATTCAAAAATTAACACGGATATGTGAAACCGATCACCCGAAGATTCTAAAAGTAGATGATAATTAAAGCATTACCCTATCGGAGTGCTTCGTCATGAAAGCCAATCAAACTTTTTCCCGCATGGCTCTGGCTGTCTTGTGGTGTTTTTCACTCTTTTTGATCGGTTGTTCCGGAGCCGATTCCGGGTCGGGAAGCTCTTCAGAAGATGGCTTACTGGTGGATGGTCAGTTTCCACTTGTATACGTTAAACGATCTACTGCCTCTTTAGGCAATCCTACCGACGGTATTCGAACCAATCCTGGTGGCGATCTTTATTATCGTGCCATCGCCTCTGCCAGTGCATCCGAGCGCAATGTTACCCGCAGTTATACCAATGGCCAGGGGGATGTCTCCGATCCTGAGGTGTCTTTTGACGGGACGAAAGTGATTTTCTCTATGCGAGGTCCTAATGATGCCACCTGGAATGTTTGGGAATACACCATTGCTTCTCAGAGCCTAAGACGCGTAATCGAAGATGATGCCATAGCTAACCAGGGGGATGATGTGGACCCTGCGTATCTACCGGATGGCCGTATTGTGTTTTCTTCTAACCGTCAACAAACCAGTTTGAGTTTAATGCTGGCAGAGAATAAAGAGCCTTATCAGTATCTCGATGAGTATGAGCGTGAGCGGGTGATTGTACTGCACCGTATGAATGCAGATGGTACAGATATTGAACAGATATCATTTAATCAGAGTCACGACCGAAATCCGACCGTATTAAGCACAGGTGAAATCATGTATTCCCGTTGGGATCACGTGGGTGGCCGTAACCACTTTCCGATCTTCACCATGAACCCGGACGGCACTAATACCTTTATTTTCTATGGCGCGTTCAGTCCCGGCAACAGCTTTTTGCATCCTCGTGAAACCCAGAACGGTATGGTGGTTAGTAGTTTAATGCCTTTGTCCGGTACTAACGAAGGTGGTGGCCTGTATGAAATTGATGTACGCAACTTTTCGGAGAACAATGACGTTGCACCTAACTATTCCGGCTCGCGCAGTCAGGGGCAACTAGAGATATCCCCGAATCCAGTGCCGCTGGGGAGGACTGTTTCCACCAATGGTCGCTTCACTACTCCGTATCCTTTATGGGATGGAACTAACCGGATTTTGGTGAGCTGGACACCATATATCCAGGCCAGTGAGACAAATGTATTAACCGGTGAAAGCATGTCGGTCGAAGGTACTCCCGCCTATGGTCTTTATATGTACGATCCAACTAAAACAACGATGCGCCCGCTAGTACTTCCAACACCGGGAATTGCAATAACAGATGCAATTCCCGTGATCCCTCGCGCAGCGCCTAACGTGATTTCTGATAAGGCGGTGGACCAGGACTTGGTCGATCGTAATCGCGCCATTCTGAACGTGAAAAGTGTCTATGATACCGATAACCAGAATTTGATGGGAACGGCTATGTTGGTGGGAAGTGAGACTATCCCTCAGTTGAGTGGTGCTCCGGATTTGACCACAATGAAAGACCCAGCATTAACGACAGCTGAGCAGCGCCCCGGTCGTTTTATCCGAATTACCCGGGCTGTACCGACACCACGAG
>JBFHTA010000308.1:0-4485 GCA_041590855.1 Pseudomonadales bacterium | reverse complement strand
GGCAATGGTCGGAAGTTGGGTAACCGAAGGGAATGCAAAGAAAGCTAGGCTGCACTCTGGGTTTGAGCAGCGTTCCAGCTTTTGGAAACAGTGTATTCAGTAGGAGAGAAGGCGGTCACCCGCCTTCGAAATGCGAGAACATATAAAACAGATCAGAGCGCGCGAGCAACGATTTCTTTCATAATTTCGTTGGTGCCTGCGTAGATCTTTTGCACGCGGGAGTCTGCCCATGCGCGGGCAATCGGGTATTCCCACATGTAACCATAACCCCCGAACAGTTGCATGCACTCGTCCATCACCTTGCATTGCAAGTCGGTAGTCCATTGTTTAAGTGCAGCTGCGGTCGGAACATCCAGTTTGCCTTCCAAATGCAATTCCAGACAGCGATCCAGAAAGCAGCGGCCCGCCAGAGTATCCGCAGTTAATTCGGCCAGTTTAAAGCGGGTATTTTGATAGGTTATAACCGATTTGCCGAAGGCCTTGCGCTCTTTAACGTAGTCTTTTGTCCATTCCAGTGCTGCCTCAGCGGCCGCAACGGCAGTTAGCCCGACCAGCAGTCGCTCTTGTGGTAATTCCTGCATCAGATAGATGAACCCCTGGCCTTCGCCACCCAACAGGTTTTCTTTTGGAACTTTGACATCCTGAAAGAACAACTCTGAAGTGTCCTGGGCTTTCATACCTACTTTTTCAAGGTTCTGGCCTTTCTCGAATCCTTCCCATCCAGATTCAACCACCAATAAACTGGTGCCTTTGGCGCCTTCGGCCGGGTCAGTTTTTGCCACCACAATAACTAAGTCGGCAAGCTGGCCATTAGTAATGAAAGTTTTGGAGCCGTTCAACAGGTAATGATCGCCCTGATCGACGGCGGTGGTTTTAACACCTTGCAGATCTGATCCGGCACCAGGTTCGGTCATCGCTATGGCCCCGACCATTTCACCGCTGATTAACTTGGGAATGTATTTTTGTTTAAGCGTCTCACTGCCATAGTGCAACAGGTAGGGTGCGACAATGTCGGAATGCAACGGGAAACCGATACCGCTACAGCCGGAACGCGCGATTTCCTCAATGACGATGGCACTGTAACGAAAATCGCAGCCGATACCTCCGTATTCTTCTGGCATGGTCGCACATAACATGCCCAGCTCACCGGCTTTATGCCACAATGCGCGATCCACCTGGCCGTCTTTTTCCCACTGTGGGTGGTGGGGAACGGCTTCGTTTTCCAGAAACTTTCTGACCACATCACGGAAAGCATCGTGGTCGGAATCAAATAGGGTGCGAGGGATCATAACTATCTCCTTTATCGTTTTATTCAGTGTTGCAAGCGCGCCCTGTTTGAACAATTGCCGGATTTCGCCGATTCATTGACCAAAATGCTCAGTCGATTTCTGAAAAAATTATGGTTTTGAGACGTCTGGGTTCTATTGCGATCAAGAATTTAGCTATAGTGTGATAAAGCGCTTAAATATGTCTCAGCAAATGGATTCCAATCCATAAATTTCTGAGTGAATGAACAATAAGTTCGGCGGTCAAGATGTCAGATCAACCTATAAATCAGCCTTTAAAGGCGTTAGTTATTGAACCTTCAGCCATCGTTAGGCAAGTGTTTGGCACTATACTTCAAAAACAGGGCTTCCATGTGGATGCCTTTGAAAAAGGTGAAGAGGCGCTAAGTATTTTTAACGAAAAGCAATATGACATGGTGTGTATTGCTTTATTGCTGCCGGACATGTCAGGCATGGACGTATGCCGTACGATTCGATCACTCAATCAAACCAAGCGTAATACGCCAGTGGTTTTGATTACGTCTGAAGACGACAAAAACACCTTGTTACAGGTTTTGAAAGCCGGTGCCACCGAGATCTTCAAAAAGAATGATGTGCTTGGGTTTGACAGTTATTTGACCCAGTTTGTCTGGAATACTGTGGAGTCCAAATCCCTGTACGGTAAGGTGCTCTATGTTGAGGATTCCCGGGCCATCACAGAAATGATCACAAGTTTGCTAACGCTGAACGGAATGGATGTTGATCATTTTACTACCGCTGAAGAAGCCTATGAGGCCTTTCTGGCTAATGATTACGATTTGGTGATTTCGGATATTATATTGGAAGGTGAAATGACCGGGTCGCAATTGGTCCAAAAAATTCGTTCGGACCGAAGTAATAACCCGATTCCGATACTCGCTATTTCTGGCGTAGAAGACTCATCCCGCCGTGTTTCCTTACTGAAAGCCGGGGTTAATGATTATGTCGCCAAACCCATTATGAACGACGAGCTGATTGCGCGAGTGCAGAACCTGTTACGGTCGAAAAAGTTGTTTGATCGTGTGCAGGAACAACAGGAAGCGCTGCGTGAATTAGCGATGAAGGATCAGCTGACGGGCTTGTATAATCGCCATTTTCTGATGGAAATGGGCCCTAAACGAATTAGGGAAGCACAGCGACATAAACACTCACTTAGTATGGTCGTTGTTGATTTAGACAAGTTCAAAACCATCAATGATACTCATGGGCACTCAACCGGAGACATTGTGTTAAAAGAGGTTGGGGGGCTATTACAGCGCTTAAGTCGTAAGGAAGATCTGGCGTCGCGGTTTGGGGGCGAAGAGTTTGTGTTGGTGCTCGCCCATTGTGACTTGGGGGATGCGATGGACAAGGCGGAAAAAATCCGCAAGGAAATTATGGAGCTTAAGCCTGCAGGCTTGGATATTACTGCCAGTTTTGGCGTGTCCACGTTGATGGATACGGACGAGGACATGCCACAACTGTTTGAACGGGCCGATCAGGCAGTGTATCAATCCAAACACGATGGCCGAAATCGGGTAACTTCCGTTTAAGTTTTGGACTCTTTTCTTGCCCGCCACCAATTGGCTAATCGCGTTCCTTGAACGAACACGTGCTTATATCGGCTTGGCAATACCCGTTGCAGCAAGTCCATAGCGTAGGCATCTATGCCGATTAAAGCCCGCTCCTTGTTGCTTAGAACCGCTTTCAGGATACCCTCGGCAGCTTCTTCCGGGGTGGTGTGCGCATAATCATCAAAGCGATCTCTCAACTCTTCTGCATGGTATAAGTCCGAGGTTTTACCCATGCGCCCGTTCTGGGCAATGTTGGTTTTGATACCACTTGGGAAAACACACGTGCACTGTACATTCGATCCTTCAATACGAAGCTCTTCCTGCAAGGCTTCTGTGAAACCACGTACTGCAAATTTGGATGCATTATAAGCCGATTGGGTGGGCACAGCGTATAAACCAAACACGCTGGATACATTCACGATGTGCGCATCGGTTGATTGCTTCAGATGAGGTAAAAACTCTTTGGTGCCATAGACCACCCCCCAGAAGTTAATATTCATCAACCACTCAAAGTTTTCATAACTCATTTGATCGATGTTCTCAGCCAGAGCAACCCCTGCGTTATTAATGACCAGATTGATACCTCTGTGCTGTTTGATCACATCGGTAGCGAAGCTGGCAACGGCCTTTTGGTTGGACACGTCCAAAACGTGTTGTGTGATTTTAACACCCGTGTGGGCCAACTTGCTGGTTACGCTTTGGAGTGCTTGTTCGTTGATGTCTGCCAGCGCCAGGTTACACCCTTTACGTGCTAATGATTCTGCTAACGCCGCTCCGATGCCGGATGCTGCACCGGTAATGGCTGCCACCTTATTTCTGAAATTCTGCATTGTGTTCCCTGTAATGAATGACACGTTTGTACTAAATATCGCTGATCCTTTGCCGATCTTTATCTATTAAGGAGCTTCAAACGCCCACTTAGCCAGAGCAGGGTTGTTCAGAGGCTCTTTAAGAAAGCTCAGATTAAGGATAGATAAGCACACGAGAGTGAGTTGGTCTAGTCTTTGGTGATAGGGCGTCTCTGATTTCTCAAAGATGTGCGTCATGTTCAATCGTAAAAGTGTGGTGATTATGAAGTGGTACTATCGATTAAATATAAAACTAAAAATCTATCTCATAGCCTTGGTCGCATTTATTGGATTCAGTGGCTACTTCATCAACAATCTTATGATGTCTTCCAAACAGAATGAAACCATAGGTTTAATCGAAGGCACTTCTTTCCCTTTATTGCAGTACGGCGAACGTTCCATTGTCCGATTTGAACGCATTCAGGAAACGCTGGCCAGTGCGGTTTCTGCGGGTGAAATGGAAATGCTGGAAAATGCCCAGTCCCAGAAAAAAGCGTTGCTGGATGACTTGGAAAACGCAAAAAAACTGGACCCCGACGGTATGGCCCCCGAAATTATTGCCGCCTTCAATCGTTATTATGCAACGGCGTATGGGATGTCCAAGTCGATGCTGGATGGCTCTGCTGATTTTTCCCAGATGGCCAACCTGACCCAGAAAATGACAGCACAATTAAATGAAACGTCTGAGTTGTTGCAAAACTTTAGTCAGGCCAACCGACAACAGTTTGATGCGTTGATCTATCGGGCTGAAGAAGTCGGGCAGGATATGTTCATTCAGGG
>JBFHTA010000307.1:0-4516 GCA_041590855.1 Pseudomonadales bacterium | reverse complement strand
GGCTCTGGTAAACGTAGGGCTATGGGAGCAGGTGCAAGCCCTGCCGGAGGGTCTTCAGGCTGAGCTTTCGACGGGTGGATACCCGCTTTCCCCAGGCCAGTCGATTCGCCTCATCAAAAAGATGAGTGTTTGGAAGGTTGGACGATTTCCGGTCGTACTGAATCTCAACAATGTACTTCAGGTCGGGGACAACCGCCCCCCTCTGCTGACTCTGACATTGGTGATAGCACTGTTGATGTAACCAATGATTGGTGAAAGTTATTTACATAGAATTAATTGTCATTTCACATAGGCGGTATAGTGAAAGTATCGCCACTATTAAATGCTCATTGAAGGTGTTTTAATTTTCACCTCGGCAATACAAACACCATCACTAAACAAAAAATACTTACCAGAATCACCACGGTTCTAAAGTCCATTCCCATCCAGACGCCTCTGGCGTCACGTTCCGGCGGGCAGGGGATTCCGCATTTCAGGCACAATCTGGCATCTGTCTTTAGAGCGTTCCCACAGTTTTTACAGCTGCGGTGGGATGTGCTTTGTGTTGGGTGTTTTGATGGTGTTTGAGTGGTCACGGTTGTACCTCCGGTTTTTCATGTTCTCAGGTTAATGGAACTAGCGAACCAAACACTGACTTTGATCAATTAGAGAGAAACTTGAGTGATCTAGTATGGATTGCAGATATGAGAAAAACTCTAAACCCGATTTCAGTCTTTAAAGGGGAAGCCTGATGACAGTGGAAATTGCGATCAATAATGATAAGCCGACTCAGGCGCTGTCCGACGATTTGTACTACGAGCCGCAAGGCAATGAAATTCAGATGTTCGAACATGCGTATCGTCATCAGTTGCCAGTGTTGATTAAGGGGCCTACGGGCTGTGGTAAAACGCGCTTTATTGCGGCAATGGCCGAGCGCCTTGGGCGGCCGCTATATACGGTGTCATGTCATGATGATTTAACGGCGTCTGATTTGGTGGGGCGGCATTTAATCGGCCCGGAAGGCACCTATTGGCAAGATGGCCCGTTAACGCGCGCCGTGCGTGAAGGTGGTATATGCTATCTCGATGAGGTGGTGGAAGCGCGTAAAGATACTACAGTGGTATTGCACCCGTTGGCAGATGATCGTCGAGTGCTGCCCATCGAGCGTACCGGAGAATACCTTGAGGCTGCGCCAGGTTTTATGCTGGTGGTGTCTTATAATCCGGGTTATCAGAACCTGATTAAAGGGATGAAACCGAGTACCCGTCAGCGCTTTATGGCGATGAGTTTTGATTATCCGAAACCGGAGGTTGAAACCAAGATCGTTCGTCGAGAAAGTCAGTGCGATGATCAGGTGGCACAGCAATTGGTGACTCTGGCTACTGCGCTTCGGAATCTAAAAGATCATGATCTAGAGGAAGCCGCCTCGACGCGCTTGCTGATTTACGCAGCCAAGCTGATTACGGGTGGCATTCCGATGCGACAGGCATGTTATGCAGCCATGGCGGAACCGCTTTCGGATGATGAGGCGACGGTGGCGGCGTTGAAAAATGTCATTGACGCTTGCGTGAATTAACGTCTTCTTATCGTTCGTAACGTTTTAAATGTTGGTTTTAGCTTTTAAAAAAGTGAATGAAGGAAGGGGATTAAGGTGTCCAAAGCGGTTCAGGCTCAGGCATGGTATTTAGCGAATTTACTGGTGTTGCCTGGCTTGTCGTTTTTGATGCTTTTGTATCTCTATCTATCCTACGTGCGGCCGTTTCAGGGAAAGATTCGTGATCAGCGGGATCTGGAACTTTCTGAAGAGCAGGCATCCTTACCGATGTCGCTCACACTTTCTGAAGAAGAGCTGGATGCATCCCATATTCGCTCGGCCTTTTGGTTATCTGTCATTGGCGGTGCCTCGGTAATCGGGGGCTGTGGCCTGTTATTTCTGTTAGCAGGGAACAATGCTAAAGCCTGGGTGATGATCGTTCTCTACTTCACGATTCTTCATACATCGTTTGTGCTTTGGGGGATGTTCAATCTCGCTAAGGCTTGGTCATCGAAATTACCTTTCTTTAAGATTATCTAAAGGTTTCCTAGCTTCTCTGGTCTTCGTTCATGGCGTTTTCCGAGCACCTTATAATTTAGCTGTTCAAAATAGTCATTGAGTTGTGTCAGTAAAAAATAACTTACCAAATTTTGTGGGTAATTTTATAACCTGTTGATTATTAATGATAAAAATCATTAACCCTACTATTTTTGTCAAATAATTGATATGAGTCATCATAGCGCCAGTTGTGCATTAAACATCCGTTTTTTGCGTTTTATACTCTTTCCCAAGGTTTTAAATGAGAGGGCAGGAGTAGAGCATGAAAAGCAGAGATGATGTTCAGTTGAGCGTCCGTTCTCCGGGATGTTCTTCAAAATCCAACGCCAACGCGGCGTTAAAAAAGCAGAGTCGCAAGAAAGTGGCGCTTGTTGGCTCTGCCTGTTCTCTTATTTTCTCTGGGATGTTGTTTGCTCAAACCATCGACGGGGATCGTCAACAAGAGCTGGATCATCTTATCAAGCAAGATTGCGGTTCCTGTCATGGTATGACACTCAAGGGTGGATTAGGTCCGGCGCTTACCAAAGAAGCGTTAGACGGTAAGCCAAAACAATCGTTATTCGACACCATTTTTTATGGGCGTGAAGCCTTAGCTATGCCGCCATGGAAAGGGTTGCTCAGCGAAGAGGAAATCTGGTGGATTGTGGATCAGCTTAAAAATGGAGACAGCGAAGAATGAAAACGTTCAACCTAGTTGGAGGCGCGTTAGGCGCGTTGCTTGTTACCAGCATGATGTCAGGTTGCTCACTTATGACGCCTGGCGCGACACAATCTTCTGGCATAGAACCACAAGCGACGGGTGATTTAGGCGTCATCATCGAGCGAGCTACGGGCACAGTCCAGATTGTTAATACGACGGATCAACGTAAGTTGGCCCAAGTGTCTGAATTGGGTGATTTGTCCCATGCGTCTATCGTGTTTTCCCGTGATGAACGTTTTGCCTATGTGTTTGGGCGTGATGGTGGCTTAACCAAAGTCGATATCCTTAAACAGCAAATTGATAAGCGTGTGATTCAGTCCGGGAACAGCATTGGTGGAGCCATTTCGCAAGACGGAAAGCTAGTGGCGGTTTCGAATTATACCCCTGGTGGCGTAAAGATTTTTGATAGCGAAACGCTGGATTTGGTGTTGGATTTACCTGCGATCGGGCGCGATGGCAGACAATCCAAAACGGTGGGCTTAGTGGACGCACCGGATCAGAAGTTTGTATTCAGTTTGTTTGATTCGGACGAAATCTGGCTGGTGGATATGTCAGGCGAAGAACCAAAGATTCAGAAGTTCTTTGATATTGGTTCCAAGCCCTACGACGCATTAATTTCTCCGAACGGTCGTTACTACATCGCCGGTTTGTACGGTGAAGACGGAATGGCGTTGCTGGACCTTTGGTATCCGGAAAAAGGTGTTCGCAAGATTCTTCCCAATTACGGTAAAGGCGAGCAACGCTTGCCTGTCTACAAGATGCCTCATTTGGAAGGTTGGGCTGTCGCCGGAAATCGAGCCTTTGTACCAGCGGTAGGGCGTCATGAAGTGATCGTGGTGGATATGAATACCTGGGAACAGGTGGGTGCTATCCCTGTGCACGGGCAACCGATCTTTGTGATGGCTCGCCCAGATGGTCGTCATGTTTGGGTGAACTTTGCTTACCCGCGCAACAACGTCTTGGAAGTGATCGACACCGAAACGCTCGAAGTCATTCATCATAAAGAGCCGGGTAAAACCGTACTGCACATGGAGTTCAATCCCAGAGGCGAGAAGCTTTGGGCCTCGGTTCGGGATGAAAATAAAGTCTGCATTTACAGCACTCGCGACTTCAAAGAGTTGGAATGTTTGGCCGCAGAAAGCCCCAGTGGCATCTTCTTTACCAACCGGGCTCACACCATTGGTCTGTGAGATTAAGGGATGAGCAGTGAGGCGAGTGGCATGAATGAGTTGGACCGCAGATTGATTGATGAATATCAGAAAGGCTTACCCATCTCATCTCGCCCGTATCTGGAAATGGCGGATCATCTGGGTGTTTCAGAAGACGAAGTGATTGAAGCATTAGAACGGCTTCAGGAAAGCGGAGTGCTGTCTCGGGTTGGGCCTGTGTTCAATCATAAAAAAGCGGGGGCCAGTGTGCTAGCGGCCATGGCGGTGCCGGATCATCGGCTCAAAGAGGTGGCAGAGCAGGTAAACGCCTTTGATGGGGTCAATCATAACTATGCCAGAGAGCATCAATACAACCTTTGGTTTGTGGTGACTGCTCCGGATCAAGCCAGTTTGGAAGATTCTTTGAAAGAGATTGAGCGCGTGTGTGGTTATGAAGTCATGCCGTTGCCCATGGTGAAGAGTTACTACATCGACTTGGGGTTCAAGATTCATTGGGATGTCAGCTAGGGAACCTCTAGCGCCCACAGAGCCAGAGCGCTGTATTTGAATAAGTGAATTCGTCGGGAACGTTAACCT
>JBFHTA010000306.1:0-4588 GCA_041590855.1 Pseudomonadales bacterium | reverse complement strand
GGCTGGCCGGTACATGCCAGCACCAACCCATACTCTTATCATTCAAAGTTCCGTTACTACCAAGACACCGGCGAAGAGCCTAACTGTCAGTCCCTGCCCTTCAAAGAACTCTTTGATGCATTACAAACGGCACAATCCGAAACCGACCCCACGCAATACATGATTGACCAGAACTTCAACGGCTGGTCACACGGCGCAGCCATCTACATTCAAATGATGATGGCTACACAGGCACAAGGCGCTCTGCAAGACGGCTGGATGCTGCTGCCAAGACTGCACATTTTGGAAAGGGAGTTTGGATCGGCTCTAAGCGATGAGACGACTTGGGACGCCAACAAAGCCGCTCTTGGTTTCTCAACCTATTCACTGACCGAAGCCAACGCCATCAGTAAAAACGACTGGTTGAACATTGCGCTCAGTAAAGTCACCGGCTTGGCAATGGACAACTACCTCACCATGTGGGGCTTCCCACCAAGCACCAAGGCGCAACAACAAGTTACCACCTTGGGCTTACCGGCAATGAACAAAACCTTTTATGCTTCTGAAGGAACCGAGTTTTGTAAAGGGTTGGATAAACCGGCGGTCGCAGTTGATGGGGCTACAGCTTGGCCTTTGTAGAAACACTTAGGGGCTAGAGTAAAACTCTGCCCCTACCGACACTCCCGCCAAATGGCATCTCTCAATTCACGTTTCTTATTCTGAAGCGCCTTGGCCTTTTTCAGGGTATAGCCTTTCTTGAGGGTATCTCTTAGCGATGCCAATTCAATCCGCCATTCGTTGCATTGTTTGGCGTTATTGAGAAAGGAAGCGTTTGGCTTGGGCTTATTAACGGGCGTGTTATTGCTTCTATCCACGCTTTTCCAATCCACAGCATCTACATCCACCGCGCGCATGTAGTTCATCACCCCAAAGGTAACAACCTGGGCATCTGGGTGTACGCTATAGGGTAAATTGGTGAAGTGGGTTATGCCTCGCTCGTCTTGCCAAGTGTAAATATCGGCGTACAGGTAGGTAGGAAACAAAAGAATAAAGCACAGCGTCCATTGCTGAGTACAATTCATGTCGACAAGTCCTTTTATACAAGGGTTCGTCCTTTGTTATACTCCGGCTCTTTCGCGGTAAACTATTCGTAATAAGTATGAAATACCTCTGTAAGCTTTCAGATCTTGAAAACAATCAAAGTAAAGGCTTTGAATTTGATGACAACACTTCGGTGTTTCTGGTGAAAAAGTCGGATCGCATCTACGGCTACCGAAATTATTGCCCGCATTTAGGCGTCAATTTGGAATGGCAACCCGACCAGTTTCTCGACAGTACAGATTCTTTGATCCAATGTGCCATGCACGGGGCATTGTTCAGCATCGAAAGCGGCTTATGTATCAGCGGGCCGTGCAACGGGCAGAAACTTCAGGAAATTGCCATCCACATAGAAGAAGACGGCATTTATTTGGATGAGTGATCTCGGTTACTCGCCCCCGGCTCTTAGACCACTAACGGCAAGCCTTTTACAATCTCGGCACTGTCTTCACCAAACGCCACCTGATAAGCCAATACCTTAACACCTTCGTTGATGGCTTCGCGTAACAAACGACCATATTCCGGGTCAATGTGATCGGCCGGAGCAGCCCGTTCAATACCGGTATGCTGCACGCAAAACACCAACGCCGCTTGCACACCGGATTGAACCAATTCAATCAGTTCTCTAAGGTGTTTTTGGCCTCGTTCGGTGACGGCGTCCGGGAAGCAGCCTAAGCCATCGTCTTCCAATAAGGTCATGCTTTTTACTTCGACGTAGCAAAACGCGCCTGAGCTATCCTCACCACGAAGATCAATTCGGCTGTTACCCACTTTAACTTCGGATTTCCAGCTGTCGTAATCAGCCAGCTCGGTAATCACCTGATTTTCAAGCGCTTCTTTAACCAGTTTATTGGCTAAATGAGTATTAATGCCGATCTTATGACCGGAGGCCAGCTCGACAATTTCAGAGGTGCCCGGCAACTTTCGTTTGGGGTTATCAGACCTCGAAAACCAAACGATATCACCTTCGGTACCACAGTTTTTCATGGACCCGGTATTCGGACAGTGAATGGTCAACACACCGTCGTCGGTTTCAAGATCAAGAAAAAACCGCTTATACCGTTTAATCCACCGTCCGGACTCTAACCTGCTGGAATACTTCATTGAGCTATACTTACCTATTAGCCTGCAAATTTGCTCTGAAAATCACGCGTTTATGCGTTGATTCATTTCAAAGGGCCAAGAGTATGGCATAAAAGAAATTTATCTGGTAATGTCTCCCAGCTTGGACGGGGAAGCACTGCTCCCAGGCCAGATAACACTATATAAGTCAGGATGGGTAGTTAAAGAGGCACCTATATGCCAGAGAACCAAGATAAGCTGCTATCAACCTTCACTCCTTATGAAATCAAAGAGGGTGAAGAATACATGAATGAAGCTCAGCGTGAGCACTTCACTCAGATTCTTAACAACTGGAAACAACAGTTGATGGAAGAAGTGGATCGCACTGTGCATCACATGCAGAACGAAGCAGAAAATTACGCTGACCCAAGCGATCGTGCAACTCAGGAAGAGGAATTCAGTCTTGAACTTCGCACTCGTGACCGCGAACGTAAGCTGATCAAAAAAATTGAAAAGACGCTGGAGTTGATCGATAAAGACGACTACGGTTTCTGCGAGGCCTGCGGCATTGAAATTGGTATTCGCCGTTTGGAAGCTCGCCCGACAGCGACCTTATGCATCGACTGTAAAACATTGGCCGAACTGAAAGAAAAGACCACAGGTCTTTAATTACAAGGGTCAATGCATTATAAAGTGGCCTGCCTGTCAGGCCATTTTTGTTCTTTTTATACCCTTTTCCAAATACGTTATTAACGCATCTTATTACAATTAACACATCTTATTACACCAGTGTAATCGCATGTACATAGGACGATTTGCTCCTTCTCCCACTGGCCCGCTTCACATGGGCTCACTGCTTGCCGCTGTCATCAGCTATTTCGATGCCAAAGCTCATCAGGGTCAATGGTTGGTTCGCATTGAAGACATAGACCCACCCAGAGAACAACCAGGCGCTGCAGATGCAATTTTAACCACTCTGGAAGCGCACGGATTGGAGTGGGACGGCCCAGTCGTATATCAAAGTCAGCGCCAGGCGGCTTATCAAGATGCTATAGAACAACTTCGATCTCAGGACGCCATCTACCCGTGTCAGTGCTCGCGTAAACAACTGGCCGAGTATCAACAACAATCTGGTTCCTACCCTCATCCCGAGCATTGCATACAATCGCTCGATCTGAAGCAGCCCTATGCATTAAGAGCCAGACCGGGCCAGTATCAATATCAGGACTTATACCAAGGCACACAACAAGGCATCGACGGCCACTTTGTGGTCAAGCGACGTGATCAACTGTTCGCCTATCAACTGGCCGTAGTGGTGGACGACCATGCCCAACAAATCAGCCATGTAATTCGGGGGCACGACTTATTGGATTCTACCCCTAAACAGCTTTTGCTCTATCAAGCCTTGGGTTTTGAACCCCCTCAATTCGGGCACTTTCCGGTGATTGTCGGAGAAAACGGTCAGAAACTGAGCAAACAAAACTTTGCGCCAGCCATTGATGACAGCTGCGCAATCAACAATTTGCAACAGGTGTTCCGCTACCTGGGCTTTACGATTCCCGATACGCACAATCTGGAAGAATTGCTCGATTCCGGTTGTAAGCAATGGCAACGGGGATTGCCTGCCATGATCCAGCAACAAGCCATTCAGCAAACTTTTTAACAATATTTGGATCAATAACGACGATATTCTGAGTGACTTTCTTTACAATGCAAAATTAATGTCTTGCTAAGTCGTTGAAATAGCCATTGAAAGAGTCGAGATAAGGCTTAGCTAAATAATAAAAAAGAGTTGTTCTAAGCAGTAGTTAAAACAGCTGTCGTTAAAAACACTTGTCATTAAAAACAGTAGTTGGATAGTCTGACATGTACGTCTATCGTTTGTTATTCCTGATGGTATTGGGCATCTATGTGTTCTCGCCCATTATCATGAACTGGTGGCTGGAGCCTGGAGGCTCCTGGTATCGTCCTTACATCATCTGGTTGTTTGTGATCATTCTCTCCTTCTGGCTTAGCCGACAGCGAGGTGACGATGACTTTTGACTTAGCCTCCATCAGTTTTATTGCCATCGGCTACCTGTTAATGCTGTTTGGCATTGCCTTTATTACCGATAAAGGCTGGTTCCCAAGACGACTGATTTCCCACCCGTTAACCTATGTATTATCGCTGGGTATTTACACCAGCTCGTGGGCATTTTATGGCAGTGTCGGCCTCGCCTACGAATACGGCTTTGGCTTCTTAGCCTTCTATCTGGGGATCGCCGGTGCCTTCATGCTGGCCCCGGTGCTATTGCAGCCCATTCTCAAGCTGACTAAATCTTATCAGTTAAGCTCGCTGGCGGATTTATTCGCCTTCCGTTACCGCAGCTCCTGGGCGGGCATTCTCACCACCGGCTTTATGACCATAGGTGTCCTGCCTCTGTTGGTGCTTCAAATCAAGACCGTTGTC
>JBFHTA010000305.1:0-4614 GCA_041590855.1 Pseudomonadales bacterium | reverse complement strand
TGTCTCAAAGAGGTGTGATTGCCTCTATCAACCGTGATGCCTATTTCAATAAGAGGTTAGACCTTGAGTGCTAAGGTCAGCTTTACTTATCCGATAATCTAATCATTGTCAGCAGCCAAACGTTTTCTACACTAACAGTGAGTTGGTCATTTGTAACTCTGAAACGATACGGGGGTTGTTGGGATGTACCGGTTGTTATGTGTTCTTCTGTTATTAAGTTTTGGTTTGCAGGCCGCTGCTGTTCAGGTAATTCGTCATGTTCCGCCTGAGGAGCGAGTAGATAGCCGAAAGCAGTATTTTAAAGACCTTTTGGCATTGGCGTTGGAGAAAAGCCGGGTTCGTTACGGTGATTATCGGCTAGAACAAACCAGTAAGCCCATGTATCAGGCCAGGGCGTTTAGAAGCCTGGATAAGCAAGAAATTGATGTGGTCTGGTCAATGACCTCGAAACAGCGGGAGCAGCAATCGCAAGCGGTATATTTTCCGCTGATGAAAGGTTTACTTGGGTTTCGGGTGTTCATTATTCATCAGCATAAAAGGGACACATTTCGTGCTGTGGATTCTATAGCAGCCTTATCCGGGCTTTCAGCCATTCAGGGTCATGATTGGCCGGACACTAAAATCTTGCGGCATAACGGGTTGAAAGTGGTGACGGATTCAAAGTATCTGGCCATCTTTGAACGCATGGACGTTGGTCGTTACGACTATTTTCCTAGAGGTATCCTGGAAGCTTGGCAAGAGCTTAAAACCACCAAACATAAACATTTAATTGTAGATGATCAGTTGTTGTTGGTGTATCCCGCGCCTGTGTATTTTTTTGTCAAAAAGGGTAATGACAGCTTGGCAGAGCGGCTGGAGTACGGTTTAAAGGCGGCTGATGATGATGGTTCGTTTGATGATTTGTTGTTTTCCCATCCTGCGCATCGGGAAGCATTTAGCCATTTAAATGTTGCTGAACGTACTGTCTTTTATTTGTCCAATCCTTTGCTGTCCGAGCAGAGTGAAAAGACCGTCAAAGACTATCAGTTGACGGTTGAATCCTTAAACAAGGTCGAAAACTGACTCTGGATTAAGCGCATTCTGTTAGCTGTGTAAGAGATTAAAAAGTTGCGAAGTGGCTGATTTCTCACATGTTTAATCAATCAAGCATAGCAGCTTCAGTATGGCGTTGTTATTACAGAACTCGTTTCTTGAAATAGAGTTCACGTTGTTAACCAGATTTTAAATTTTTGATGAAATTATAATCAAAATGGCTTTTTTTTCTCTCTGAAACAGGCTAGTGTTACTAGCAGGCAAGGATATTGTTTGCTTGCATATGCGTGTTTACGGAGTGAACGAAAGGCATTTCTGTAGTGCATATTCAGCTGGACGAGTGTTTGCCTTGGTGCGGGGTTAATAAGGTTGAACTTTGAAACACTCGTAGTACAGAAATACAGAAATTTTTAGGATAGCAATATGTCTACACAAACTGGCCAGGTTAAATGGTTTAACGAACAAAAAGGCTTCGGTTTCATCCAACAGGAAAGTGGACCTGACGTTTTTGTTCATTTCAGTGCAATTAAAGGCGATGGTTTCAAAACTCTGGCCGAGGGACAGAAAGTTCAATTTACTATCAGCCAAGGTCAAAAAGGCCCACAAGCAGAAGATGTAACCGCGATATAGAGTTTTCTATTGGGTTTAAAAAGCGCCAACTACTGGCGCTTTTTTTGTGCCTGCCTGTTTTTGGAGTTGCTTTTTTTTCTGTAAAGTCAAATCGGACGCATCTGCAGGCTTCTTTGGTGTATATTGATGTAAATTAATAAGTTATAAAGAAAATGAGATTATTCTCAACAAAGCTATATTCTCTTGGGGAAGACAATGAAATTAGAAACACTAGCACTACACGCGGGTTATGATGGCGACCCGACAACCAATTCTGCGACCACACCGATTTATCAAACCACTTCTTATACCTTCGACGACACTCAACACGGTGCCGACCTGTTTGACCTGAAGGTGCCTGGTAACATTTATACCCGAATTATGAATCCGACCACCGCTGTGTTGGAGCAACGCGTTGCGGCTTTGGAAGGGGGAATTGGTGCTTTGTGTGTGGCCTCTGGCATGGCCGCAATTACTTATGCGATTCAGGCCATTACCACGGTTGGAAGTAACATTGTCAGTACCAGTCAGTTGTACGGTGGTACATATAACTTGTTCGCTCATACTTTGCCGCGACAAGGGTTGGATGTTCGCTTTGCTGCGCACGATGATTATGAAGCTCTGGAAGCGGCCATTGATGAAAACACCAAACTGATGTTCTGTGAGTCCATCGGTAATCCGGCGGGCAATGTGGTGGATATTGCGCGTTTGGCGGAGATCGCGCATCGTCACGGTATTCCGTTGATGGTAGATAACACGGTTGCTACTCCAGTGTTGTGTCGCCCGTTTGAGTACGGGGCGGATATCCTGATTCATTCCCTGACCAAGTACATCGGCGGTCATGGCACCACCATTGGCGGTGCGATTGTTGATTCAGGAAAATTTGATTGGGCAGCCAATAAAGAGCGCTTCCCGATGTTGAATGAGCCTGATCCTTCTTACCACGGTGTTGTCTATACCGAGGCATTGGGCGAAGCGGCGTTTATTGGTCGTTGTCGTGTGGTTCCTCTGCGAAATACCGGTGCGGCGATGGCACCTCATAGCGCTTTCCTGTTGATGCAGGGCTTGGAAACCTTGTCTTTGCGTATGGAACGTCATTGTGAAAATGCGCAAAAGGTAGCGGAGTATTTATCGCAACATGAAGCAGTATCTTGGGTGAACTATGCTGGTCTGGAAGACAGCCCGTATCGTCCGTTGGCTGAGAAAATTACTTCTGGTAAGGCATCCGGGATTTTAAGCTTCGGAATCAAGGGTGGCATTGCTGCAGGCTCCAAGTTTATTGATGCACTGCAAATGATCCTAAGGTTAGTGAATATTGGGGATGCTAAATCTCTGGCTTGTCATCCGGCATCCACTACCCACCGTCAGTTGTCACCGGAAGAATTGAAGTCTGCTGGTGTCAGTGAAGACATGGTGCGTTTGTCGATTGGTATCGAGCATATTGATGACATCATTGCGGATATCGATCAGGCGCTACAGGCTGCGATGTCTTAATCTGAGGTGTTGATAACTTTAGTTATTGATAGCCTTGGTCGTTGATGTTGATGTTGATGTTGATGTGACCAAAAAAGCCCAGGCGGTGTTAAACCGTCTGGGCTTTTTGATGTTTTTACTCTTTCTCTTGCCTGTTTTGTGTTTGTTCTTATTCTTTAGGTCATTGCGCCTGATGTAAATTCTTAGGGGACGTTTCAGTCTCACCTTGTTCTCTGTTTAGGTATTTATTGGTCAGGTGTTTATTCCAAACTTCGTCCGGTAACCGCTGTACTGCGCGTGTCAGAAGGGCAATAAATACCAATGAAAACGCCAGCCTGGCCCAGAGCACACCAGATAAATCCGCGCCAAGAAGTAACACCAGTAAGGTATCTTCAATAATGCTGTGACATAGGGCCAGCAGACACATGGCTGAGAAGACATCTTTCTTGGAAATATGTCCTTGGCGGCTTTCGTAGATTAATAGTCCACCACCGAAACTTAATCCCAAGGTCACGCCAATGATGGTGATGGAACTGGCCTGAGAGCTGATGCCAAGTACTTTCAGTAAGGGGGAAAGCAGCACTTTCATTAATCGCTCAATACCGACAATTTTTAGTATTTTAAGCGACGTTAGCAGCACAATGATTACAAGTTGAATCATAATCAGGCTTTCCAGCTGGCTTTTGGTCCAACCCCAAAGGCTGGTGTCCTGGGCTTCCGGTTGCCAAATTAATTGGTTCGGCGTCTGTAGATAATCAAATGCCAGATAGACTTGATTTAAGATCCAGGCCAGCAAAAGGCCACCACCAATGCGCAACAATAGAGTGATTCGTAGTCGAACGCCGGCTTGTTGGGCGATACGGGCTTCCACGGGCAGTCCGTGGGCCATGAGCATAAGTAATGAAATGAGTGTGACTTGGGCAATGGTCAGTGTTTCGCTTTGTTGAACGTAGAAGAACACCAGCATCCCGCCATAGATATTGGTAAAGATAGTGGTGATCCACACTAAGCCCATGGATTCAGGCAACCCGACCCAATTCATTACCGGCCCGATAACGGTGGCGAGATGAGTCAGTAATCCCATCATTTCTAGCGCCTTTACGACTATGAGCGTCGGGATCATGATCTTGAACAATGTCAGAGACACTGAGCTGATTTCTTTACCGAGTTCTTTAAAAAACGACGCCATGGACCCTCCTGTTTAGTCCGCTCTGATATACCTGTTTTTGTATGAGCGCTTTTTATCACGTGTTGTGAGATTCGAACGATATGATAATTCAGGCGTGATTTTTCAGGTTTCTTATTGTTATGTGTAAAGATAATATTATTTCTAAATATTTATTCTTAGGTAATTTAATTAACTTATGAATGCGCTTACTGACATTGATCGAAGAATTCTTAGGGTTCTTCAAAAGAACAATAAAGTCACCAATGCCGCGCTGGCTGAGCAGGTTGGCTTGTCGCCGCCCGCGTGTTTGAAACGTGTTCGAAAGCTCCATG
>JBFHTA010000304.1:0-4617 GCA_041590855.1 Pseudomonadales bacterium | reverse complement strand
TGATCTTGGCATAATTGCGTTGTGAAGCATTAGAGATCGAGGTAGCTTGACGATAGTTGTTCTTCAATACCAGATTCGCCACTTCGTCGGTCATATCCACCAGCATCTCATTACGCTGCTTAAGCGTAAGCTCTCCTTTTTCCATCAAGTGCTGAAGCAGAATTTTGATGTTCACTTCGTGGTCTGAACAATCCACACCGCCAGCGTTATCAATGGAATCGGTGAAACACGCACCGCCATTCAATGCATACTCAATCCGACCTCGCTGAGTGAAGCCCAGATTGCCCCCTTCGCCAATCACTTTCGCACGCAACTCATTGCCATTAATCCGAAGCGAATCATTAGCTCTGTCGCCCACTTGTGAGTTGGTTTCTTCGGACGACTTCACGTAAGTACCAATACCACCGTTCCAAATCAAATCCACTTCTGCTTTTAACAAATGCTGAATCATATCGTTCGGCGATAAACGATCTGCCTCGATACCAAAGGTGGCTTTCATTTCCGGAGTGATCTTGATCCATTTTGCGGATCGTGAATAAATCCCGCCCCCTTTCGAAATGAGGCTGGAATCAAAATCTTCCCATGTTGAACGAGGCAAATAGAACATGCGCTCGCGCTCTGCAAACGTCTTCTCCGGGTCAGGGTTCGGGTCGATGAAAATATGCATATGGTTAAAGGCTGCAACCAGCTTAATGGCTTTTGAGCGCAGCATGCCATTACCAAACACATCCCCGCCCATATCACCAATCCCTACCACACTGATGCTGTCTTGCTGGACATCAATGCCTTGTTCCCGGAAGTGACGTTGAACCGATACCCAGGCACCACGAGCAGTGATACCCATTTTTTTGTGGTCGTAACCGTCAGAACCACCAGAGGCAAAGGCATCACCGAGCCAGAAACCGTATTTGATGGCAATTTTGTTCGCGATATCAGAGAAAGTAGCCGTTCCTTTGTCCGCAGCCACCACCAGATAAGTATCGTCTTCGTCCCAGCGCACCACATCCTTGGGTGGCACCACCTCGCCTTCCACCAGATTGTCGGTGACATCCAGTAAACCACTAATGAATTGTTGATAGCAGGCAATACCTTCATTCTGGAATTCTTCCCGCGACATGGACGTCGATAAGCGTTTGGCAATAAAACCGCCTTTTGCTCCGGCAGGCACAATCACGGCATTCTTAACTTGCTGCGCTTTCACCAGCCCCAATACTTCAGTACGGTAATCTTCCAAACGATCAGACCAACGCAAGCCACCGCGCGCCACTCGACCACCACGCAGGTGCACACCTTCCACTCGCGGAGAATAGACAAATATTTCAAACATAGGCCGTGGTAAAGGCATGTCCGGAATCAAGGCCGGAGAGAACTTAAAGGATAAATAAGGGCGCGCTTTATCCTTGGTTCGTATGTAAGCATTGGTTCTTAAGGTGGCAGAGATCAAATCAATGTAGCGACGCAAAATACGATCTTCATTGAGATTTGAGACGTCCTCCAGTTCTTTCAGAATTTCTTCCCGTAACTCTTCTGCTTTATCACGATCCAGGGCATTCGGGTTGAACTTGGTTTCGAAAAGCTCGACCAATTTTTGAGTCAATACCTGATGGTTCGCTAATGTAGAACTGATGTAGGATTGAGAAAAACCAAAGCGGATTTGCTTCATGTAAGCGCCATAAGCCCGAAGCATGTTTACCTGAAACGGGTTTAACCCTACCTTCAACACAAGTTCGTTGAAACTGTCACTGGCGATTTCGCCTTCCCACACCCGGAATATGGTTTCTTCAAAGCTCTCACGAACCTGAGCAATGTCGAGATCAAAGTCCTCTTTGGTTCGCATTCTGAAATCATGAAGCCAGACTATGTCTTCGTCTTTGGGGTGAATTTTGTAAGGGTGCTCGCCCAGTACATGCAGCCCCATCTGTTCCAACACCGGCATCACATCGGACAAAGGCAACGGACTGACGCGCTTGAATAAACGTAATCGCAGTTGATGATCTTCGTCTTCTGGTGAGCGATAGAAACTGATGGCAAGCGGCTTACCTTTATCCAACTCATGAATGTGCTCGATGTCTGCCACAGCGGTTCTTGGCTGGAAGTCCGATTTATACCCGGCACGGAACGCCTCACCAAAACGCAATGCCAGGGCGCTGCCCTTCTCTTCGCCAAACTGGTCTATCAAGGCATGATCGAGATCATCTTCCCAGTCCGAACAGGCTCGAATGACTTTTTGCTCCAGTTCTTTATGATCGGGCGACGCACGATTAGACGAATCCAACCGCACAATAAAATGCGTTCTCGCTAAAATGGACTCAGAAAAATAGGTAGTAAACTCAATGTCCGTGGCCTTGTGCTCTTCCACCAGAATATCCTGAATCCGCTCGCGCAACTCTGTGGAATACATGTCCCTTGGCATGTAGAGCAAACAGTTGGCAAACATGCCGAAGCGACCTTGGCGAACAAATAAACGGATCTTTCTACGCTCTCGGATTTGCAGCACGCCGACTGCGATTTCACCCAGCTCTTTCACACTGGACTGGAATAATTCATCGCGCGGATAAACTGCCAGAATCCGCAGCAACATGTTTCGCTCCTGCATGTTGCCATGCTCAATAAAGCGATCACAAATGCTGTCTACCTTATGACGAACAATCGGGATAGAAGACGGATCGGCAGTATACACTTCTGACGTATATACCCCAAGAATACGAGTTAAGCCTTTCAGTTTGCCGTCTTTATCAAAGCGCTTAACTATAATGTAATCCGGATACGCCGGACGATGTATATGCGAGCGCACACCGGATTTCAGAAACTGTAAGATCGGGCTGCCATACACTTCTTTTAGGTCTTTGCCTAAACAGAATTCAATTTCGGCTTCGTCACGCCGGTAATGTTTGAGCACCCCGTACTGATTCCCGCGCTGACGCTTGAGACTGTTGGTTTTCTCATCGTAGTTGTACTCGTCATACCCCAGATAGGTAAAGTGGTCCTGGTCCAACCACCCCAAAAAATCGCTGGCTTCTTTTTGGTCTTTCTTGGTTAACCCTTTAACGGGTTTAGTCACCTCATTGGCAAGGTCAGCCACCTTTTTCCGCATGTCCTGGTAATCGTGTACACATACATCCACATCTTTCAGGATGTTAACCATGGCGGCTTCTAATTCGATCAATTGTTTCTTGGCTGTGTGGCGATCAATCTCCAGATGAATGATCACCTCTTTGTCGATGTTATCGTTTTCCGGCGGAGCCCAGGAAACCAATTGACGTTTTTCGTTCCGCTTGGTGGCGATCAGACTGTAGTGAATCGAATGAATTGTGATATGGCGTCGATTCAGCTCCATTCGCATCGAATCAATCATAAACGGCATGTTATGCCCCAACACTTGAATGATAGTGTGTGTTGATTGCCATGCGTTCTGCTCATAATCCGGATTAAAAACCCGAATCTGAAAGTGTTCTTCTTCAAAATCCTGGATAAATTGCCAAGTGTCTAATACCAACCCATATAAGTCTGAGGGCTTTAAGGCTTCTATGTCTTCCTTTGGTGCACAACGAATTAAATGTTTTCCAAACGCTTCGACATCCTGGCACTTCTTGCCTTGCAGACGGTCTTTAACTATTTCTGCAAATTTATCCAATGCTTTTTCCACGAACTCTGCTCCAATACACGCAAATAATGTAACGACTTCAAACTCTGCCACAGCTTTAAGCAGACTAGCTCAAGCGAAAAGCTTTGAGCTGGGCATTTCACGTTCAACCAGTTTTCTAAAGGTTAGACCAAATACACTGATTTAAAAGAAAATTGTTCTGAACTAAAGGGTTGTAATCCTGGTCACAGTCCCTAAATTAGAGTTATAAATTAGAACCTTTCAGGATTGAGTAAACGGAAATAATTATTCAGTCGATCATTCGTTGATATAAAAATATAAAGATTCACATATGCCACAAGCTAACTTTAAAGACGCTCAAACGTACTTAAGCAACCAAATTTTAGGTCAGGAACAACTGGTAAACCGTCTGCTGATCTGCCTGATTTGTGGCGGTCACCTGTTGGTGGAAGGCGCTCCCGGTTTGGCAAAAACCAAAGCCATTAAAACTCTGTCGGATTTGATCGAAGGCGATTTCCAGCGCATCCAATTTACTCCGGATTTATTACCGTCTGATATCACTGGCACCGAAATTTACCGATCTCAAACGTCCACCTTTGAATTCCAAAAAGGCCCGATTTTCCATAACCTGGTACTTGCCGATGAAATCAATCGGGCCCCGGCAAAAGTTCAGGCCGCTCTGTTAGAGGCTATGGCGGAAAAACAAGTCAGTGTCGGCAGCAAAACCTATCCGTTGGATGAGCTCTTTCTGGTGATGGCAACTCAAAACCCGATTGAGCAGGAAGGCACCTACCCGCTGCCAGAAGCGCAATTAGATCGCTTCCTGCTGCATTGCAATGTGGATTACCCAAGCGCAGAACATGAAAAGCAAATCCTGCGTTTAGTTCGTGGTGAGCAAACAGCGGATATCGCCAAACCCAGCATTATGCTGACCAAAGCCGACATTTTTACAGCACGTAAAGAAATTGCCGAGTTACACATGTCGGAAGCGGTGGAAGACTATATAGTCCACC
>JBFHTA010000303.1:0-4636 GCA_041590855.1 Pseudomonadales bacterium | reverse complement strand
TAGATAACGTCATGTTCGGTTTAAATCGAAAAGACAGAGATTCCGAAACCAAAGCCCTTAACATGCTGGATATCGTTCAACTGAAACATCTATCAGAACGCTATCCTCACGAGCTCTCCGGCGGCCAGCAACAACGCATCGCCCTGGCACGAGCCTTGGCTCCCAGTCCGAAACTGATTCTGTTAGACGAACCCTTTTCGAATCTGGATACCGAGCTGCGCCGCTCACTCAGTCTGGAAGTAAGAGACATCCTGAAAGCACAGAATACCAGCGCCATTCTGGTAACTCATGACCAGGAAGAAGCCTTTACCGTGGCCGATAAAATCGGAATCATGATGGACGGAAAAATCCAGCAATGGGGCAGTCCGTACGATCTTTACCACGAACCTGCCAATCGTCAAATTGCCAGTTTTATTGGTAAAGGCAGCCTATTGCCAGCAACCGTAGAAAGCAGCCACAGTGTGTCGTCCGAATTAGGGTTGGCTACTTCCACGCACCCTTTGATGCATCAGCCGGGTGAAACTGTTGACTTGTTAGTTCGCCCTGAAGACATAGTGGCCTCTGCGGACAGTCCGTTAAAAGCCAAAATCACCAAGAAACACTTTTTAGGCGCGTCATGCTTCTACGAACTTATTCTTCCGTCAGGTCACTTAATTTCCACTATTTTATCCAGTCACCTGAACTTTGAGCTGGGGGATCACATAGGCATCTCTTTCGCTGCGGACCATATCGTTACTTTTGAAAAGTAAGGAATCATCAGCGAGGAAAATGAGACAAACGAGGCTAAACAGAAATTAACAACAGAAGCTAATGTACGTGCTCAGTACAAAGAATAACGCTCCATAAACTCTGGGTCATCCCTCACCGCAACCACAGTCTCCCAAATGAGCTCTGCCAACGCCTCATTGTTAGCAACAAACTGATGTGACAGCATTAGGTAATAGTCTTTGTTTACCAGAGGTTTGGGCAACATTTTTACTGACCTCAATACATCACGATTTTTATTCAAATAGCTCTGGCCAGATGGCGTTAACAAGGCCACCGCATCAATTCTGTTTTTGGATAACATCTTCAGGAACGGCAACACATCCGAAGACTCATTAACTAACAACCCCTGCTTTTTCAGATCTTTAGCAATCGAAAAACCCAATGGCACAAAGACCCGAAATCCTTGATGGCTAAAGGTAATGCCATCCCAATCTATGTCGCTGTCTTTATGGACAAACAGGGAATAGCTGTTGGAATAACTTCGAAGGTCACTGTTTTCTTTCATTCCCTTAAAGGGATAACGCCCGTATTTTAATCTCGCCTGTTGAAAACTGGCGCTAAACAAGCCATCAACACGTCCGGATTCAAGCATGACCAAACCTCGTTTCCAAGGCACCCGAATCAACTCCAAATCGAGGTTCAGGCGACGCGCAACGTCCTGTATTTGCTCTACAGCAATGCCCGGTAATTTTTCAGGAATATCTGTGCCATCTCCCACTTGAAAGGGATAATTATCGGTATCTTGAAAGGCAAAAAGAACGTGTGGACGTTCGATTTCGGACGACTCATCAGCAAACAGCCTCTGAGAAATAAAACACACCACTATTGCCATTAACACCATTGCCGTTAACAACCCAAAGCGATGCAACCGTATTAGCATCATGAGAACCGTATTTTTTAGGTATTGGTGAATTAAAGATAGAAGTCTTTAGCGAAAATAGAAGAAATTTCCATTCAACATTCAGTGTTTTTTTAAAATATCAAACTAATAACTTGAAATAATTACATAAAAAGACTTGAATTAGACACTGAAAGAACAATAACGAAAACCATTTAAGCGTTTGGTAACAATGAGCAATATGGATACCCATACTCCAAATATTTTGATCGTCGAAGACGATGAACGTCTTGCAAACCTGACTAAAGACTACTTGGAAAACAACGGTCTGCAGGTAAGCATAGAAGGTGATGGCGCTAAAGCAATTGATCGCATCATCAATGAGCAGCCGGACCTAGTCGTTCTCGATTTGATGCTCCCCGGAGAGGATGGCATCGCAGTTTGTCGCCTGGTTCGACCAAAATACAAAGGCCCTATCCTGATGTTAACTGCTCGCACCGATGACCTTGACCAAGTTCTGGGTCTTGAAATGGGCGCTGATGATTACGTGGCAAAACCGGTTCGCCCTCGCGTTCTGCTTGCCCGCATTCAAGCACTGCTCAGACGAACTCAACAACCTTCCGCAAACACCACACCGGAAAGCAGCAACGAGCAACAAACCCGGCTTGAGTTTGGCGAACTGGTCATCGACAGTGCCATGCGTGAAGCCTGGCTGGCCGATGTCAGCATTGACCTCACCAGTGCCGAGTTTGATTTACTTTGGCTATTAGCAAGTAATGCCGGCACAGTGCTTAGCCGAGAAGAAATTTTCACCGCATTGAGAGGCATTGAATACGATGGTCAGGACAGATCCATCGACGTTCGAGTTTCCAGAATCCGACCAAAGGTCGGTGATGACCCTATGCACCCAAGACGAATCAAAACAGTTCGCAGCAAGGGGTATCTCTTTGTAAAAGACATCGAAGGGTAGGTTTTCCTACCCTTTTTCATTTTGCTCCGGCAACAACGCTGTCACCCCAAAGCCATTAGCCAAAACAACCTCTGACATCAACCTTTTGTCACTCCAAGCCATAAGTTCAGGTACGTCTTGTGTTTAAGAGTCTGTTTTTCAAACTGTATGTGACTTTAATAGTCGCGGCGATTGCCTTGTTTGGCCTTTCGTTTGTTTCCATCTACGCAATTAACTTTGTAAACCAAGCCCGGCATATTGAAACAGTATCAGCCACCCCGCTACGACTGGTAGCCACCACCTTTCAACACGATCCGGAACGATTGACCAGCAAAGAACAATCTGTATTCCCCGGCGTTGTATTTAAAACCATTACCTTTGAAGATACTCAATTCAGCAATCGAATCCAGGAACGGTTAAAACGGGGCTTTAGTTATTATGAGTTTTCCGAAGGCGGTCAACTCCGCGCCTACATACGCCTGAACACACTCGAAGATGAATTACTGGAAGTTACCCTTCAAAACCCGTCCTATACGCTAACCCACGCATTACCGGAACTAGTGAATACCCTGGTCGCAAACAGCACGGACTTCGACACCGCATTAAAAACCCTGAAGGATATATCTACCTTCCCGATCGAAGTGGCAACCATGGACCCATCCATTCAGCAGAAAGACGCTTCAGGCATCCCAATTGCCCACTATCAAATCTGTCCGGAACAGTTCTGCAGTAAAAACGCCATTAACGTCCATATTCCTTACCAGAATAAAGTGATAAAAGTAGGTCCGGTACCGCTCAAAGCAGACTTTCCATTCCTACCGGCGGTAATAGTGGTCATTGTCGCTTTCTGCACTCTGGGACTGGTGCTCTTTTTCCAGGTTAAAAAGCTCAATAGTAAATTCAGAAAAATTGAACACGCAGCCTATAAGATTTCTCGTGGCGACCTCAATACCCGAATTGACCAACAAGATCAGGGCGCTCTGGGCCGAATGGCCGAAGCCTTTAACACCATGGCAGAACACATCGAGCGCTTAGTCAGTATTCAGCGGGAAATGATTCGTGCCGTTTCCCATGAGCTCAGAACCCCGGTTGCACGAATCCGTTTCGGGGTACAAATGATCGAGGATTTCGCCGACGACCCAGCCATGAGCAACCAACTCCAAGCCATCGACAATGACATTCAGGAGCTGGATGATTTGATCGATGAAATCCTGACCTATGCCCGACTGGAAGAAGGCGGCCCAATCATTGAGTTCCAGCGCCTGGAATTGGAAGATATCGTGAAACAAGTCTGCACTGAACAGCAAGCCCTGGCCGAAGAACATTTATCCATTCACTATAACTTCACTTGCGACACCAAGAACTCCAGCTCTGAATTTGAAGAACGGTATATACACCGGGCCATTCAAAATCTGGTAGGAAACGCACGCCGATATGCAAAGTCTGAAGTACTGGTAAATTGCCATCTTTCAAAAGACACGTGTCGGGTTGACGTAGAAGACGACGGCCCGGGCATCCCCGAAAAAGAATGGGATCGGGTCTTCACCCCGTTTGCTCGCCTGGACGACAGCCGTACCCGGGCATCCGGCGGTTATGGACTAGGGCTGTCAATTGTTCGCCGAATTACCTACTGGCATGGCGGAAAAGCCATGGTTAGCCGCAGTAAAACTCTAAGCGGTGCCAAATTCAGTCTAATCTGGCCAAGAGAGCAGCCCTAACCTGGCTGCCCCAAGGCTAAGTGTGAAGCACATCTCACATGCTTACACTCTGTTACAGCATGCTCACAAAGCGACTACAGACGATGACGCCTTTTTGAATCAGAATTAATCCTGTATTCGGTGAACAGATGTTCTCTAGTAGATTGATTCACGAATATAGAGAGGTTGTAGTTAGAACGTTACGTTCTACCCTTTTCGTATTTATCTCTGAATTTAAGGAACTCAATTGAGTTCCTTTTTTTTGACTGTTTTTTAGACTATAAATAACAGCCACTCGCTTTCGAACAAGCCATAGAAAAATTCAATAAAAAATCTTTTTCCCAATACGAATTTGCATACATTCGAGCTACCCCGCACCAACTC
>JBFHTA010000302.1:0-4666 GCA_041590855.1 Pseudomonadales bacterium | reverse complement strand
TAGTGGCCTAGGACACCGCCCTTTCACGGCGGTAACAGGGGTTCGAACCCCCTATGGGACGCCAATGCGGGAATAGCTCAGTTGGTAGAGCACAACCTTGCCAAGGTTGGGGTCGCGAGTTCGAGTCTCGTTTCCCGCTCCAATATGCTATTAAGCATAACTTCTTACATAGTCAGGATACTTAGTGTCCCATTCGTCTAGTGGCCTAGGACACCGCCCTTTCACGGCGGTAACAGGGGTTCGAACCCCCTATGGGACGCCACGCGGGAATAGCTCAGTTGGTAGAGCACAACCTTGCCAAGGTTGGGGTCGCGAGTTCGAGTCTCGTTTCCCGCTCCAAATTCTAAAAACCAGCCTTAAGGCTGGTTTTTTTATGCCTGTGTTTTTTTGTTGTCTAAGAAATCGGCTGATTTTAGTCAGATTGTTCATCATTACCTTATCCTCATAAGTCTTTCACTCATCATCGGATTCAGGCTCTAATGGGTTCAGATTCACGTCTTATTTTCATACAAAGTGTCGTTTATCGCCCATAGATAAAGGCATCTATCAGTTTATTTATTACGCTAACTGTTCTAAAGTTATTCGAAAAATATAACTGAGAACGGATTTTCTTTTGGCCTTTTCATTTTCCCAGATACGTTTATCTACCAAACTGATTTCGTTTGGTGTTGTGTTGACTGTCTTTGTTGTCTCTCTGACGACATGGTTGGCAATTACTGCCTCAGAAAGGGCACTGCGTGAATCCATTGAGCGAAATATTGTAAATGTGGCGGTTAATACCGCAGGCGCAATCGATGAATTTATGATGGAGCGTGTGGTCGAGCTAAAGATTCTCGCTCAGTCTCAGGTGTTTCAGGATAAGGATGATCGGCAGGTACAGTCATACATGTTGCCTGTTCTGATTGAAAATCCACACCTCAAGCAATTAATTCTATTCAAAAAAGATGGGCAAACCATCAGTGTTACTGAAAGTTCTCAATTAATTGATTGGATCAAAAACCGAGACGACGACAGTCGTCGTTTGTTGATGCAGGCTTTTTCTGCCAGGCAAGGGGATGTCTTCTTCAGAGATGCTCATATTCGTGGAAATCAGCTGATAGCCTTTATTTTTACCCCCATTGTCGATAATGGTTTGAATGTAATGGGTGTGCTGGCGTCGGTTGTTAATCTGGATTACGTAAAGAACAAAGTCTCTGAGATGGATCGTCGGACCATAGGTAATAAACACGCTTACCTAGTGAATGCTCGTGGCGATGTGTTGTTTTCTTTGGACCCCTCAAGTCAGTCTTTCCAGCCTATGCCCGACACGAAAAGCTTTCCTAATCTATTGGATCTGTTAAAAGATGAAGAAGAGGGTAGTATCAACTACCGGGATTCCTCCGGCGAGATGGTGTTGGCCGGTTTTGCGAATTTAAGTGAGTACGGTATCAATCATGAAGGTGATTGGTCGCTGGTGGATGTGACCCCGGAATCCATTGTGATGAAGCCGATCTTCGAGCTGCGCAGCAACATGTTCTGGATGTGCATCATGGTGCTCTCTGCGGGTGCGGTGGTGTCTCTGTTTTTTGCTCGAAGTCTGGTTCGGCCGATTTTTAAATTATCACAATCAGTAAAAGAGCTGTCTTCCGGCAGTCGCTCGGTTCGTGTGGAAATTGAAACCGGTGATGAAGTGGGTGAATTGGCTGAAGCCTTTAATACCATGAGTGCCGAGCTTGAGTCGCAATACGATTCATTGGCAACAAAAAACCTAGAGCTTGAACAGGCTAGGGAGCGTGCTCAGGAAGCCAGTCGTCATAAAAGTGAATTTTTGGCCAATATGAGTCACGAGATTCGTACACCGATGAATGCCATCATTGGTTTTTCAAATCTGATGCTGGATACCGAACTTAATAATAAGCAGCAAGACTTTATTCGGAAAATCCGAAGTTCATCCCAATCCTTGCTGGGCATCATTAATGACATTCTGGATTTCTCCAAAATTGAAGCAGGCAAGATGGATCTTGAGGCCATTGAGTTTGATCTGTTGGCAGAGCTGGAAGCTGTGATCACTATGTTTGGTGATTCTGCACGTAAGAAAAATATAGAGCTGATTCATCTTCAGGACTTTGACGTGCCACGAATGGTTAAGGGTGATCCTCTTAGGGTTCGGCAGATTCTGATTAACTTGGTGAGTAATGCGGTTAAGTTCACTGATACCGGGCATGTAGTGGCTCGTGTCCGTTTGTTAGCTGAAGAGATGGATGCTGTCGCCATTCAGTTTTGTGTGGAAGATACCGGTATTGGCATTCCAAGAGAAAAGCAGGAAATGCTGTTCAGTGAATTTCAGCAAGCCGATGGCTCGACCAGTCGTCAGTTCGGTGGAACCGGTTTGGGCTTGGCCATTTGTAAGAAGCTGGTCAAGATGATGGGTGGGGCTATTGATGTGGAAAGTGAAGACGGAGTAGGCAGTAGCTTCCGCTTTACCTTACGACTACAGCGGGCTGAGAAAAACTATGCCTATCCATCACTGCATGATGATTTAAAAGGGATTCAGGTGTTGATTGTCGATGATCATCATGAATCTCGTCAGTTTTTTGAACATGTTTTTGAAAACCTGTCGTGTCAGGTAAAGACGGTTTCCACCTCTTTGGATGCGCTGGCTACCTTGAGGGATTTACGGTTTAGTTCCGGGTTGGATTTGCTTATCGTTGATTTCGATATGCCGGTCATGGACGGTGAGGCTCTGATCAGCGAAATTCGGAGTATGCCGTATCTTGATCAGCTTCCAGTCATTATGAGTATGAACAATTTGGATGCGGATACGAGTCGCTGTTCGTCTGAATTAAACGTTCATAATTTCTTGGAGAAGCCCGTCACTATTTGCGGCTTGGTGGAGGAAGTCGAGCGTTCGTTTGGCAAGTTTGTTTCTAAAGATGATGGGTTTGAAGGCAAGGACAATACCCTGTTCTGGCCGAATGCTAAGGTTTTACTGGTTGAAGATAATCTGATGAACCAAGAGCTGGCTCGCATGATGCTCTCGGATTTGGTGGCGCATGTTGAAGTCGCAGGCAATGGTAAAGAAGCCTTGATGGCTTTGCAGAGAATCGACTTTGATCTTGTGTTGATGGATGTTCAGATGCCTATTATGGATGGGTTTCAGGCAACCCGTATGATTCGTAAGCAGCCGCAATGGCAGGATTTGCCGATCGTTGCGATGACGGCAAACGCTATGAAGGGGGATCGTGAAGCCTGCTTGGATGTGGGTATGAGTGATTATCTTTCCAAGCCGGTCGACCTGGGTGATCTTAAAGATAAGCTTATTACCTGGTTACCCATCGACGCGGGGCAGGCAGTTACTGATGTAATGTCTGGTGTTGATGGGCGGGATGCGGATGGCCACACGGAGGAAGAAGAGTGGATAGATATTCCGGCAGCGTTGAAGCGGGTTGGTGGGAATGAAAACCGCCTAAAACTCTTGATGAGCATCTTTTGTCAGGAGTCGTTTAACGTGATGACTCGTCTTCAGGAAGCGATTGATTCGAAAGACACCCAGCAATGTATTTTCATTGTCCACAGTATGAAAGGCAGTGCATCAAACCTTTCAGCGACGCCATTAAGAGAAGCAGCTCTGAGTCTGGAATATGCCTTTAAGAATAAGAGCGGTGAAGAGATTGAAACTCTCAAACAGCGGTTTGCAGAGTGCCTGACTGGAACCTTAGAGGTGGCCACCCGCTATAGTGCCTAAAGGCACCTGTGGGCGGGTGATCAACGTATGGTGAGAATGCAGGACAGGTGTGTAGGCACCAGAAAATGGGCTTGAAATCCCGAAATTAGTTTTTCCGTTTGATACCTGTGATGTCCAGAATCTTTGCTGAAATTTCTTCAATCGAGAAGTAGGTACTGTTGATGTAAGGAATGTTCAGGCGAATAAACAGTTCTTCAACCATATCCACTTCCATTTCACATTGAGCCAGTGAAGCGTATCGACTGTTAGCGCGTCGCTCATTTCGAATGTTTGATAAGTTTTCGGCGTCAATGGTTAGCCCGAACAGCTTGTCTTTATTATCTTCCAAAAATTTAGGAAGCGTGATCATGCCGTCACGCATGTCTTCTTCGGTCAACGGGTAGTTGGCTGCACAAAGGCCGTACTGTAATGCCATATAAATACAGGTCGGGGTTTTCCCGCAGCGTGAAACGCCTATTAGGATAATGTCTGACTTGTCGTAGTTTTTGGTACGGGCACCATCGTCGTTATCCATTGCAAAGTGCACAGCGTCAATACGACTTTTATAGCGGTTTTCTTCGTCAATTGAATGAGATTTTCCGACTGAGTATGAAGAGCTATGACCCAGTTCCTGCTCTAGAGGGGAGAGGAAGGTTTCAAAAATATCGATAGGGAAGCCATCTCCTGTTCGAATGTATTCCCGGATTTCTTTATTTACAATGGTGTCAAAAATGATGGGGCGAACACCATCTTCTAGATGCGCTTGGTGAATCTTGTCCAGAGTTGAGCGGGCTTTTTCAATCGTATCTATATAGGGCAGCAGCATTCGGTTGAATTCAATGCCTTCAAATTGGCTCAATAATGCGTTACCCAGAGCTTCTGCCGTGATGCCTGTGCCATCTGAAATAAAGAAAACCGTCCGTTTCATAGAATTTTGAAATCTCTTCGTCCAAAACAGATAAG
>JBFHTA010000301.1:0-4698 GCA_041590855.1 Pseudomonadales bacterium | reverse complement strand
GAAATCAATTAATGCACGGATCAGCGGGGTTTCTCCACCACTGCTTAACCATACGGAAGATATCTGAATGGGTTCAACACGCCATTCCGGGAAGAGTTCGACCAATGTTCCGGATTCAAGGAGCCGGGATATTAAAAACGTTGGCGGGGTTGCAATGCCAGCGCCCTGAATACAAAACTCAGTAAGTAAGTCGACGGTATTCACACCTATTTGGCTGTCGTATTGAATCACCAGCTGCTGTTCACCTTTATGAATGGTTCGGCTCTTCTTCATCATGGATAAACCGACCCATGGGTACTGACTCAGTTGTTTGACCGATGTTATCTCGCCGTGAAGTTCTAAAAAGTCAGCACTGCAAACCAGACTTCTGGGAATCTCACCCAATGATCGTGATTTCATACCGCTGTCAGCAAGATTACCGAGGCGTATGGCTAAATCTACGTGATCTTGTAACAAATCAACTCGCTGATCGGTTGCCAGTATGTTGAGATGTACTTTAGGGTGCATCGCGGAAAACGCACTCAACCGTTTAACCAAACCGGAGCGAGACAACAACAAGGGAATGGAGATCGTCAGATTCCCCATCAAATTACCCTTCTCCATCAGCAGGTTGAAACCGGTTTCTGCGCTTTCCAACATGGCTTGCGCATGCTGATAAAGCAACGTCCCTTGATCAGTTAACCGTAACGCGCGTGTTGTTCGATACAACAAGGTGGTGCCTAGCTTCGTTTCCAAGGACGTAACATGATGGCTTACTACGGAGGGAGAAAGCCCAAAGTGAGAGGCCGCCGCACGAAAGGACCCTTGCTTCACGGTTTCAGCAAAAATCGCCAAGGCTTTTAAATCATCAATCATTATCTTATTTATTCGAATAATAAAATCGAATTAAAGCATCTAATCATACTATCAACAAGCCAGTACATTGTTTAAAGCGGTTTAAATCAACGCATCAAGACCCCACTAACAACCTCTTGAAATCGAAGGATCAATTCATGACAACCGTTTGGCTTGCTATGGCGCTTTACTCATTATCAATGTCTATTTCCCCTGGCCCGGTGAACTTGCTGGCTCTCGCCAATGGCCTAAACCATGGCCTGGCCCGCAGTTTCAGTTATGTATCCGGTGCAACCATTGGGTTTATTTCCCTCTTTTTCTTAACAGGGATAAGTGTTTCGTATGTCTCAGAGGTGTTGCCAAACATCATGATCATGCTGGGCTCATTAGGTGCAGCATTCATTGCCTACATCGGCTGGCAGATCGCTAAGACAAGCCAAGTATCCCAACAAAAAAATACCAAAGATGCCTCGTCCTTCATTGATGGCGCCCTTCTCCAGTGGCTGAATCCCAAAGCCTGGATCGCCAGCATGGCCGGAATGACGGCATTTCAAATTGAAAGCACTGAGTCCCTCACTGTCTTCTCAGGAATTTACTTTATCGTGTGCTACCTGTCGATCAGCGCTTGGGCGCTACTGGGAGAAAAGCTACAAAACCTGTTGAATAACCCAAAGAGGACCCGACAGTTTAATCAGGTGATGGGGTGGAGCCTGATTTTGATTGCTGGCTATCTGTTGATAAAGCTATTTGATTAAAGATCTTTAATATTCTGGGCTGAAACTAATCTTTTTTCACACACTCCAAATTTCCTTAGTCCTAAAGGCAAGCTTCATTATTTCGTCATCGCGTCGTCACAGTTATGCCCAACTATTTGGAATATACCAGTTTGTATTTATCACTAATGGTATATACCTAATAAAACTCGATAAGGAAGAAAGGAATGAAACATTCTCTCTTAACAAAAGCACTTATTCCCATGCTACTGGGAACAGGCATCAGCATTGCGCACGCTGAACAAAAGGCATTGTTGGTTGGGATAGACGGCGTACAGTTCGAACGCATCCAAGCACTCAACACGCCAAACTTTGACAGGTTAAACATCACTAAAGCCTACACAGGCGGTATTGCTGGTGACAACAATGAACAAGCCACCTACAGCGGGCCTGGTTGGTCGACCATTCTTACCGGAGTATGGGTCAACAAACACGGGGTTACCTCCAATAGCTCTGGCCTGGCAAACCCAGATTTCCCAAGCATCTTTAAACGTTTGGAAGATCATGATCCCATCCTGAAAGTAGCCAGCATTGCTCATTGGGCACCCATCAATACTCAGTTCTTCACCAACGACGCTGCACAAATTGATCTGGTCAAGAACGGTCAGGATGACCCTACCGTTGTCTCCGAAGCCATTCAGTTTATGCAAGCCGGGGGCGACTTTACCTTTGTTCATCTGGACGACCCCGATCACTACGGCCACTCCTACGGGTTTGGTAGCAAGTACAACGACAGCATTAAAATCGCTGATCAGCAGCTCGGCCAACTGCTGGACACCGTAGAGCAATTGGAAAAAGAATCGGGCGATGACTGGCTGGTGTTGGTGACCACCGATCACGGTCGTGATCTGCTAGGTTATGGCCACGGCGACCAAACCACTCAAGAGAAAACCATTTTTATTGCCAGCAATAAACCGATGAATAAAGAGTTCACGCAACCCGTAAGTAATCTTGCTAACTCTGACTTTGATGGTTTATATGGCTATGCCGCCCAAACCTCCATTACACCCACGCTATTACGCCACATGGGTATTCCGTTAGAAGCCAACTGGAAGCTTGATGGGATTCCATTAATGGGCGACCTGAGCGTCAGAAAATTAGCCATTGGCGTAAAAGGGAACGATCTAAGCTGGTACAGCGAAGAAGCGGGCACCGTTGATATCTTCCGTAATGGCACGCTGGTGGATTCGGTTCCAGCATCATTACAAGGTTGGGACGACGTTTCCAACTCAACCGGAGTAATGGATTACAGCTTAGTATTAAACGATACCCCGGCCAGTTACCGTAAAGTGGCATTGGACATCACAGCAGGTCTGGATTGGAATGCCACTCGCGCTTATTTCTTCAGGAACGATGAAAAATACGTTCGCTACGCCAAAGTGCTTGATCAAGCGGAAGATGGTTACCCTAAAGCAACCGACAACCAAACCTGGCCCGGTTTAGGTAACCATGCCGAAAAAGTCATTGCCAGCTTCAAATCCTCATTCAGCAAGAGCTATTTTTTCCTGAATGATGGCACCTATATTCGTTATGACAACATCAAAGATGAAGCTGATAGCGGTTATCCAAAACCGATTGATAATAATACCTGGCCTGGCATGGCTAACTACGCCACCGAGATCGCAGCAACCCTTCGCTGGACGGATGATAAAGTCTACTTCTTCCTGAAAAACGGCGAATACATTCGCTATGATTTAGGGGATGATGAAGCAGACGACGGCTACCCTAAATCCATTAATGACAACACATGGCCTGGACTGGGCGCTTACGCGACGGACATTACAGCAGCGATTCAATGGAGCGACAGTCGGGCGTATATCTTCCTTACCGGTCAACGCTATATCCGCTATAGCATCAGTGATGATCAGGTTGACTCCGGCTACCCTAAAACTACCAGCAATGGTACTTGGCCTGGAGTGATGAAGCCTTAGAGAATGTGGTTTAAATCGGCAATAGAATAACTCTGTTGCCGATTCAATCTAAATGAGCATCTATATCCATGGATTCGTGCAAGATTCGAATAACGTCTATCCCAATGCTAGAAACCATGAAGACAACCAAGTGGTGAGCATGATGATGAATAAACACGGGTGGGCAAAATTCGTGTCGTTCCCTGCACATCTGAGGGTTTTCTGAAAGTAACTCAAACAGATCAATCAAACCATCGATATAACAATCAGCTTGATTAGCGCCCCAGTTCTTCTCTGTATAATGCCAGATCGACTCCAAATCCCTCTCAGCCGCTGGAAGTAATCTATAGGTATTCATCCAATGAAAAGCTATCCTTTTTAGTGTCGTCTAATCAATCACTATTGTTCATGCGCTTCTTGAAAGCATCTCTATCAAATGCTTTAGGCTCTCCACTTTCAAGCCCTTTAGTAATTGCATTTTGCATTGCAATAAGCTTTTCAAATTGAAGTTGATCTTTCCGTATTAGATCACGCACATAGTCACTATTATTAGCATATTTACCACTTTGAGACTGGGTTTCTACCCAATCTCGCATGGCGTCAGGAAGAGAAATATTCATTGTGGCCATTGCTTTAGTCCGATATTTAGTAGTAACACTCATAACTTTATCACTTATGACAAAGATTGCCACAGTCTAAATTAGTTAAATGTGGTTAAGCACCGCAAGACTCTTTATTATCCCATCTGATTACCACTACACTTACAATCACTACACGTAAGAATCACAGAAACAGGGCTTTGTAATATCAATGAACACCCTCTACATCACAGGCGCCGGAGTGAGCGCAGAAAGTGGCATTCCCACCTTTCGCGGAGAAGACGGCTTTTGGACCATAGGAAGTCGCAACTACACCCCTATGGAGATGGCGACTCGCCAGATGTATACCCAAAACCCGGTAGAGTTTCTTTCCTGGTATTACCATCGTTTTGCTACCTACCGAAATCACGGCCCAAACGACGTGCATTATTGGCTGGCAGATAAGAACCTGATCACTCAGAACATTGATGGACTCGATGGTAAAGCAGGCAACAAGGATTACATCGCGATTCATGGTCGCTTGGATCAAATGACCCTGTTTCATCACCAAGGCGACGATGTCGATACCCACCATACACCGTG
>JBFHTA010000300.1:0-4702 GCA_041590855.1 Pseudomonadales bacterium | reverse complement strand
TTACGTCAAAAAGCCGCAACAAAAAAGAGACATTTCTCTTAAGGCCCCGAAGGGCGGGACTTTAAAAACGTTAGAACTGGTAACCACGTTATGTGTTGAACTTCTTGAAAAGGTCTCGACATTCTCTACGAAGCTCGCCTTGCTCTAACGTTTTCGGGCTGACAAGGCTTCTAGCGCCCGCTGAGCTAGAGCGGACTTGTTCAGAGGTTCCCAAGATTCGTAATACCGCACCCTCAAACGAGGGCTTGTGCTGACTCGTTATACATCCAACTTACTTTCTACCAACCGGGATTCTTCCGACATCCAACGCTTCATGGTTTTAATCAGTTGGTCCTGAGTGACAGGTTTACGCAAGAAATCATCCATTCCGGCATCAAAGCATTTCACTTTGTCTTCATTCATCACGTGCGCTGTCATTGCAATGATAGGAATATGAGAAATGCGCCCTTTGTTTTCGAGAGCTCGGATTCTTCGGGTCGCTTCAAAGCCATCCATGATCGGCATTTGACAGTCCATGAAGATCAGATCGTAATGACACATGGACACCATCGTCAGAGCCTGTTCACCATGATCAGCCACATCCACCAAAAAGCCCATTTTCTGAAGCCGAGCAACAGCCACCCGTTGATTCACTTTATTGTCTTCCACCACCAATACCTGCAAACCACGGCCAAAGCTGTCATCCCACTGACCACCGTTTAAAAACTCTTGGGAGAGCAGACGATTGATGTCCTGAGTCGGCTTGAAGTGTTCATCGATTCGACCAGAAGTACCACGTGACACCTGAACCTTCATTGGCTTTTGCATCACCAGATACTGAGCAAGCTCCTTCTGTCGAATCGGTTTGCTAATAAATTGTGGAGACAAACCTTTTAACCAGGCAGGCAAGCCATAGCGTTTACTGGCACAGCCCATCAACGCCCAACTGAGTTCTTTTCGCCCTCCAGCCGTGCGCCACAATCGGAAATCGTCGCTTTCGGTGATGTCGGTATCCACCAACAAAATCACATCATTATGCTCACGCTCAAGCAAGGCTTCCGCTTCATGCCACTTGGATACCGCGATGACATCACAGCCCAACGCTTTGGCTCTGTGTCGCAGGTTATCCCGACTGATGACATTCGGATCAACCACCAGCATGACACCATCAAAGTTCGGACGAATCTGATACAAGCGCTCTGTATTTTTCTCAAGTGGTACTTCAAACCAGAAGGTGCTGCCCCGGCTCGGGTCGGATTCCAAACCTATGATGCCATCCATGTGACGCAAAATCTGTCGACATAAGGCCAGCCCAAGGCCCGCACCGCCATAGCTCCGGGTGTCGGATTGATCTACCTGATAAAAGGCTTCAAATACATGATTTTGTTTGTTATCAGAAATACCAATTCCGGTATCTTCGACTTCAAACCGAATACGGTAACTCTCCGGGTCTTCACCGACAATCCGGGAGCGAACCACAATATGCCCCTTGGGAGTGTACTTGATGGCATTACCGATCAGGTTAGTAAAGACTTGCTTGAGACGATTCGGATCGCCCTTAAGCGCATAATGAATCCCGTAATCATGCCAGTACACCAAATCCACGTTTTTGGCCAAGGCCTCCTCACCATAGATCTGTAAGACCTCCTCGACCAAATCTTCAATCTGGAAAGTATCCACCTCAAGACCAATGTTACTGGTTTCCAGCTTGGCGTAATCCAAAATGTCATCCAGCAACAACAGCAAGGTATTCGCGGAATTATCGGCAGTATTCACATAGTTGTGTTGTTCATCATCCAGGCCGGTACTTTTTAGCAGGCTCAGCATGCCCATAACGCCATTCATTGGCGTTCGCAGTTCATGGCTCATGTTGGCCAGAAACGCCGCTTTGGTTTTCTCACGGACTTCAGCAGCAATTCGCTCTTGCTCTGACTGAGCTAGGGCAAAGCTGGTTTGTTTTAAATCCTGAATACTTTGTTCAAGGCACTCATTTGACATCTTCAGGGCGCTGGCCTGCTCCTGAATCTGATGACGACTGGTACGCAAGTCACGCATGGATTTCCCCGCCATGTAAGCGGTGTACCCGGTATAGAAGGTCACACCAAGAATACACAGCCCCATAATCACCATGGATGACTCAGCCTGGAAATGGAAACCGTTAAAGGCCACTGTTAAAAGGGCCCCCGCTATAATGCTGGGAACCGCATTAAAGATCATACGTATGCCCGAGCCGGTCAGTGTGTTCACAGTCGTAACCATACTGAGGGCAAACACCACCCAGGGCTGGAAATTCACCATGGCCATGAAATGACCAAAAATGAAGAAATCAAAGATCATCACCCGCTGTTCAGCCTTCAGGATGTCTTTTGACTGACGACAGACTAAATACCATAACGGGGTATGTAAGAAACTGGCATACACCCATATAAGCCAGGCCCAAAGCGGCTGTTGAAGTTCATAATAGAGATAAGCGACCCCTGTGCCGGTGCACATGGCCATTCCGAGTAATCGGGTCAGCGCGTGTCGCTTTAAAGATTTAAGCCCTTTACGACGGTGGTCATCCAAGGCTTTCTGCTCAATCGCAGCGTGTTCTGTTAGTTGCATGGCATTTACAAGTCTGTAGAGGTTACATGGAGATACCGCTGTTTAATGCACGTTATTAAACCTGGTGCTCGTGTTAAAAATATTTACGCACCAACTGCCTGGAATAACTTACCGCCAGCTCAACGGTTTCAAACGAAAGATAACTGCCAGTGAAATAGGTGTTGTTCTGCCCTTGCAACTGCTCAAATTTGAAGTAGAACTGACCATCACCGATCTCCTTAGAGCCAACGTGGGGGAAATAATGCCACTTCTCAGTATGAATATGCTCGTCCACTGTCACAGGATAGTGACGATAAAGCACATTTATTGAGTGTCGTGCCTGATTAATAATATCTTCGTCTGATAAATCGCCTTTCTGAACACTGTAGGCTACAGCTCCATTCGCCGACGCCCAAGGCCGCATTATTTCTTTCGGGTCACCTACTTTTTCTTCATTAATGGCCCCGATGACTTCGTTCGGCATACCGGAGACCTCAAACAGATTGACCACGTAAGGACTGTACTTGAACTGACTGATCAGCCCCCGCTCTTCATCACTGTAATCCATGACATCCACCAGTCGATCCGGCGGACAAGCAATAATTATAGCATCGTAAAGCTTTGTTTCTTGTCGGTTATGCTTAGCAGTCGTACCGTGCGTCAATAATTCAACCTGAATCTGCTCGCCCCGCTTCACTGAGAGAATGTCCGTTTTCAGGCTAACATTCAACGAAGTCGCCACCGATTGCCAAAGAGACTCGAATCCGTGCTTAAACCGTTTTGGCATCCCTTTGCCAAGACCGGCCCCGTACAGCAACAAGGTAGTAAAATTCCAAAAGTTAAGATACTTAAGCACATAGAGCGTTGGAATTTCTGAAAAGCGGCCGTACCCCATGTCGGTAATCGTGATTCTGAACAAGCCCTGCAGCCCTAACATTTTGTTTTCAACTAACCACTTCTGGAACGGTTGAGCTAATTCATCGTAAATTTTTGAAGGGTTATTGGATGCCAATCCGGGTTTCGATAACGCACTGCGATAACGCCATAACTTGCCGTAGTATCGCAACACGGAAAGCAACAAGGTAAAGAAGGTGAAATCCTTTAACATGGCATCTTTAATAGCCATCACCTGCTTACGACGCATCGAGAACGCATGGCGCGGTGGTTGCTTTTCCAGTGCGACACCAAAGGTATTAGCCAGATTAATCACGTTACGATAACCTGGAGTGACCGTAAACGCCCCCATTTCATAGGGTTTGCCCTGATGCTTCAACGATTTGCACTTGCCACCAACCCGGTCAGAGGATTCCACCACATCAACATGTTGATAGCCTTTTTGTTTGAGATACCAGGCGGCTGAAAGCCCTGCAGAACCAGCCCCCACTACAAGTATTCGTCTTAACTTCGACATTGCTTCATCCTTGAATATGCGTCTGTGGTGTAAAGTGCTGATCCACCAGGTGCTTACTGTAATTAAAAATAGGTTCGACCAGTTCCAGAGCCACAACCGCCCCTACATAGTAACTGTTCAGTTTGCCCTGCTGGTCTTCCAACTGTTGATAATAACCATCGATAAAGTCAGCCGCTTCAACATGAGGGAAGAAGGTCGTCCACAGTTGTTGATGCACCATGGAATTAAATACTCCGCCCATACGTTTCACATCAGCCCTGATATTGGCTTCCACCACTTTACTGGACACAGCGGGTTCTTGCGGATTGGCGTTATGCTTGTTTTTATCCTCGCCATCAGCCACCGTAAAAAACAGATTAATATCGGAATTCTTCCAAAACTTTACGATTCCCCAAGGGTGGCCTATTGCTGGTAAGGGTTTGGCTGGCGGCAGTTGCAGCTCGTCAGTAGTGATATCAAGCATACCTGCGACATCGCACGCCGACACATAATAGTTTCGGTACTTAATCCGCGAGAATAAATGCTTTTCCTGCTGAGAGGCGTCAGCCAATAAGGGCAAGATGTTGTTCAGCGGGCATGCAAAGACAACTCGGTCAAATTCATGCAAAGAACCGTCCGCCAAACCAATCACAACATTTGGCGTTCGCTTGATGGACACGATATGAGCATCCAGTTTTACATCCAGTTGCTCGCTGCGAATAATGGCATTGAGAAACCCCTGATAACCAT
>JBFHTA010000299.1:0-4717 GCA_041590855.1 Pseudomonadales bacterium | reverse complement strand
CGGAAAAGTAACGCCGTCCAACTCAAAGTCACCGGTTTCTTGTACCTCGCCATTAGTCATAGGCACATGCGCAATGATGGTTTTCTTGATGTTGGCCTGCCAGATTCGAACGGTTGCTATCCCGTTTTCAGGTAACCGATCTTGATCAACTAGACCTTTACTGATAGCAAACGCACCTACGGCAGCTGACAGGTTGCCACAGTTTCCACTCCAATCGACAAATGGCTTATCAATGGATACCTGGCCAAACAAGTAATCCACATCGTGATCAGGCTGCGTACTTCTAGCCAAAATAACGGTTTTACTGGTACTTGATGTCGCCCCCCCCATACCGTCGATTTGTTTACCATATGGATCTGGGCTGCCTATAACGCGCTGTAAGATGGCATCACGTGCCGCCCCGGGCACTTGAGCAACCTCAGGTAAATCTTCAAGGCTGAAAAATACGCCTTTGCTGGTGCCGCCACGAATGTAAGTCGCAGGAATTTTAATCTGAGGAACTGAAGACATAGCTGATTCTCTTGAAATTAAAAGCTGGAAAAATACGGGTGTAACCATAAAAGAGAAGAAAGATCTTCACCTATCGACACCCAATAAACTGAGTATCAATGGAGTGAAAACATTCTTCTCTTTAGCGTCTAATGGACTTAGACTACTGGCGAGGTTACTGCTGGTTAAGGAAGTCCTTGGCAAAGCGTTGTAACACCCCACCCGCTTCGTATACGGTCACTTCTTCAGCCGTATCAAGTCGACACGTCACAGGTACTTCAACGCGTTCACCGTTCTTACGATTAATGATCAAAGTTAAATCAGCGCGAGGCTTGATATCACCAATCACATCGTAGGTTTCAGTCCCATCAATTCCATAAGTGTTTCTGGTATCACCCGTTTTAAATTCAAGTGGAAGAACGCCCATGCCAACTAGGTTGGTACGGTGAATGCGCTCGAATCCCTCGGCAACAATAGCTTGCACACCGGCAAGACGAACACCTTTGGCAGCCCAGTCACGAGAAGAACCCTGACCATAATCCGCCCCTGCGATAATGATCAACGGTTGCTCACGATTCATGTAAGTTTCAATCGCTTCCCACATGCGCATTTGCTTGCCTTCCGGCTCAACTCGAGCCAAAGAGCCTTGAATCACATCGCCATTCTCATCACGACACATTTCGTTCAGCAACTTAGGGTTTGCGAAAGTAGCACGCTGGGCGGTTAAATGATCGCCACGGTGAGTCGCATACGAGTTAAAGTCTTCTTCCGGTAGGCCCATTTTAGCCAGATATTCACCAGCGGCGCTTGAAGCAAGAATCGCATTTGAAGGCGACAAATGATCCGTTGTGATGTTGTCACCCAATACAGCCAATGGACGCATACCTTTCAAAGCACGCTCACCCGCTAAAGCTCCTTCCCAATATGGAGGGCGGCGGATATAGGTGCTCATTTCTCGCCAGTCGTAAAGAGGACTTTCCGCCTCCTCAACAGCCCCCAGGTCGAACATTGGAATATACACCTGATTAAACTGTTCGGGTTTTACGTGTTGACTAACGATTTCATCAATCTCTTCGTCCGATGGCCACAAATCTTTCAAGGTAATTGCGTTACCGTTGGCATCAGTGCCCAAGGCATCTTGCTCGATATCAAAACGAACGGTTCCCGCGATTGCATAAGCCACTACCAATGGTGGTGAAGCCAGGAATGCTTGCTTAGCATACGGGTGGATACGACCATCAAAGTTACGGTTACCTGAAAGTACTGCAGTGGCATATAAATCGCGATCTATGATTTCTTGCTGTATCTTAGGATCTAGGGCACCACTCATGCCGTTACAGGTGGTACATGCATAAGCAACGATACCAAAGCCCAGTTTTTCTAATTCAGGAAGAAGACCTGACTCTTCAAGGTAGAGTTTTGCTACTTTTGAACCTGGAGCAAACGAGGTCTTAACCCAAGGTTTACGAATTAAGCCAAGCTCATTGGCTTTCTTGGCAACAAGGCCTGCCGCTACCACGTTTCTCGGGTTACTGGTGTTGGTGCAAGAGGTAATCGCAGCAATGATAACTGCACCGTCTGGCATTTCGCCTTCTTTCTCTTCCCATTTACCAGCAATACCGCGTGCAGCCAAGTCTGACGTTGGAAGACGACGATGAGGGTTTGACGGACCAGCCATGTTACGAACCACACTGGACAAATCAAACTCCAGCACGCGCTCGTATTCGGCTTCTTCAAGACTATCAGCCCATAGTCCTGTCTCTTTTGCGTATTGCTCTACCAAAGCCACTTGCTCAGGCTCACGCCCTGTCAGTTTCAAGTAATCAATGGTTTGCTCATCGATATAGAACATGGCTGCAGTCGCACCGTATTCTGGTGTCATATTAGAGATGGTTGCACGGTCGCCAATGCTTAGATCACGAGCTCCTTCCCCGAAGAACTCCAGATACGATGACACTACACGCTCTTGACGAAGGAACTCGGTAATCGCAAGTACGATATCCGTGGCAGTAATGCCTGGTTGACGCTTACCAGTCAGACGCACACCAACGATGTCAGGTAAGCGCATCATGGATGGGCGGCCCAACATAACGGTTTCAGCTTCCAGACCGCCAACACCAATAGCAATAACGCCCAGGGCATCAACGTGTGGTGTGTGGCTGTCTGTACCTACGCAGGTATCCGGATAGGCTACACCGTCACGTGCCTGAATTACTGGAGACATTTTCTCCAGGTTGATCTGGTGCATGATGCCATTACCGGCAGGAATTACATCAACGTTTTTGAACGCCGTTTTAGTCCACTCGATGAAATGGAAGCGATCTTCGTTTCGACGGTTCTCAATAGCGCGGTTTTTCTCGAAGGCATCAGGTTCAAAGCCTGCGTGCTCTACAGCCAATGAATGGTCAACGATTAACTGAGTCGGAACAACAGGGTTAACCTGAGAAGGATCACCGCCCTGCTCTGCAATGGCATCTCGAAGACCAGCAAGGTCAACCAAAGCCGTTTGGCCCAGAATATCATGACAAACTACACGCGCCGGATACCAAGGAAAATCCAAATCACGTTTGCGTTCAATGATCTGCTTTAGCGAATCGGTTAACGCTTCAGGCTCGCAACGACGAACCAATTGCTCAGCCAAGATGCGAGAGGTGTATGGAAGTTTTTCATACGCACCAGGCTGAATGTCATTCACAGCGGCGCGCGTATCAAAATAATCTAAGTTAGAGCCTTCAAGGGACTTACGGTATTGGGAATTCATGGTTGTTCCATATATTTCTTTATAAATACGTTCTTTATTAAGTACGTTCTATAAATGAACGATTCAAGCTAATCAGTTGGGAGCCGCAGCTGTGGTTGTGACTCCCGAAAAATGAGTAAACTATCGGTTTTCGATAGCAACCCATTCTGCCGACTCAGGGCCAGTGTAATCAGCGCTTGGTCGGATAATGCGGTTGTTGGCACGTTGTTCTTTAACGTGGGCCGTCCAACCTGTTACACGCGACATTACAAAAATCGGTGTGAACAGTTTTGTTGGAATGCCCATGAAGTTGTATGCAGACGCATGGAAGAAATCCGCATTACAGAACAATTTCTTCTCGCGCCACATCACTTCCTCACAGCGAACAGACACTGGATAAAGAACGGTGTCGCCAACTTCGGCTGCCAGTTTTTCGGACCATTGCTTGATGATCACGTTACGAGGATCAGATTCGCGATAAATAGCGTGGCCAAAGCCCATGATTTTTTCTTTGCGAGCCAACATGCCCATCAGCCCTTCTTCCGCCTCTTCAGGCGTTTTGAATCGTTCAATTAATTCCATCGCCGCTTCATTGGCACCACCATGCAAAGGACCACGAAGAGAACCAATGGCCCCTGTCACACAGCTGTGAATGTCTGACAAGGTAGAAGCACAAACGCGCGCAGTAAAGGTCGATGCATTAAACTCATGCTCTGCATAAAGAATCAAAGACACGTGCATTACCTTCTCATGTAGCTCAGATGGCTTTTTACCGTGCAGCATGTGCAGGAAGTGAGCACCGATTGAATCGTCGTCAGTGTCTGTTTCAATTCGAACCCCATCATGACTGAAACGGTACCAGTAACAGATGATGGATGGGAATAAGGCCAGCATACGGTCGATTCGGTCATCTTGCTCAGAGAAGTCTTTCTCTTCTTCAAGGTTGCCCAGCATAGAACAACCGGTACGCATCACATCCATTGGGTGAGCATCAGCCGGAATCAACTCTAATGCACTTTTTAATGCATCCGGGAGCGCACGTAATGATTTTAGCTTGGCTTTGTAATCCGCTAGTTCTTGGGTGTTCGGCAAATGACCACGGAGCAGTAGATGAGCTACTTCTTCAAATTGTGCATTCTCTGCAAGATCCGTGATGTCGTAACCACGGTAGGTTAACCCTGCGCCTGTTTTACCTACTGTACACAGAGCCGTTTCCCCTGCTACCTGTCCGCGTAAACCCGCGCCACCCAGTTTCTTATCAACCATGATTCTGTCCTTTTCCACGGCAGCATGCGCTGCATATTTATATATAAATGACTTTAATTAATATCTTTAACTATATGATTTAATGGATATTAATATTTATTACTTGTTTTTACCTTGAGCAAACAACGCATCAAGTTTTTGCTCGTAGTCGTGATAACCAAGAAAATCATAAAGCTCCATACGAGTCTGCATCAGATCGACCACATCTTTCTGATCACCCTT
>JBFHTA010000298.1:0-4728 GCA_041590855.1 Pseudomonadales bacterium | reverse complement strand
CGCTGAAATTCTCTGACCCCTTCCTCAATCAGTCGGCCAGCAATGCTGGTAATGGGCGGGTAGGTTGGTAAGTCATCGAAGTGGAACCACTGGGCGTCTTCGATTTCATCCGGGTTAATGGTGATCTCTCCGGAGCGGTACTCGGCGATATAGCCCAGCATTAACTGGGACGGGAAGGGCCAGCTTTGGCTGCCGAAGTAGCGGATATTTTTTACCTTGATGCCGGTTTCTTCCCAGACTTCGCGCTTCACTGCCTGCTCTGGTGTTTCCCCCGGTTCCATAAAGCCTGCCAAGGTGCTGTAGAAATTGGCTGAGCGATGTGTGCCTTTGGCCAGTAAGCAGTGATCGCCGCGCTTAATGAGCACGATCACGCATGGGGATATACGCGGGTAAAAGTACAGGCTGCATGAGTCGCACTTGAAGCTGTATTCCTGGGGAACTTGTGCAGTTTTTCCGCCGCAGCGTCCGCAAAAGCGATGGTTTTCATGCCAATCCAATAGCTGACGGGCACGCCCTAATAATTGAGGCAGGCTTTTGTGTTCCAGCAAAACCAGAGAGCGCAGGTTTGAGAGATGCATGTGCTCGGGAATCTGGGTCGATTCTGCCAGTCGCGCGGTGTAGATATTGGCACTTTTGGTTTCTTTTGTGTGTCCGATGAACAATCGGGAGCTGTCGGCCATCAATGGCTCGGCCTGTTCCTGAGTCAGAAAGGGCGAGTGGGCTTCATTCAGTACCACCTGATCGCGCAAGAAGAGCACAAAGCAGTCCGTTTCTCCGAGATCCAACTGAATGGACACACGAAGAGGGTGTTCCAGTTGCTCTTTTCCAATACCGGATGAACTCATGTTGCGCTCCTTGCCTGATTTTCATGGGGAGGCTTACGCTAACATGAGCCCAAACCAGAGTAAATTCTCGGGCTTGGGTTTTTCATTGTTCCTTTGGTGATTGTTCCTTTGGGTATTGTTCCTTTGGGTATTGCTCCTTGGTTCAAAGGCTTCTTCTGTAACGCACGTCAATGCAGTACGGTGAAGCGAGCAACTCTGGGTCGGGTCAGGGTGCAGTAGTCAATCATGTCCATTTGCACCACTTCGGTATGTGAGCCTGCGTTGAAGCTGATGCTGTCCTGACTGGATAAGTAGGCGGACAGAATCACCGGCATACCATACAGGTTCCCGAAGGGGGGCATGCTGCCGGTTTCGCAGTTTGGAAAATCGTCTTCAAACTCGTCTTCGTGACAGAGCCTCACTTTTTCGCCGCCAAGCGCATCGGACAGTCGATCGAAGTTGATGCGTTCGCAGGCCGCTGTGACCACCATCAAGTGTTTTCCTCCCACTTCAATAATGATGGGTTTGGCCATTTCTTTTCCGGAGATATGGGTCGCCTCGGCCGTTTCCTGTGCGGTAAAGGTGGGTGAGTGATTGTGCGCCATGTACCTGACCCGGTTGGCGTCTAAGTATTCGGTAAGTTGTCTAACAGGCATGAGTAGTGACCTCCAATACGGCTTGAAGAGGCAGGGCTGTGGGTGTCCTTTTAGTGTGTTTAGCTCTGTACATGAGGGGCTGCCTCATACATTGGGTTTATGCCTAGGGCCCCAGAGTCAATGTCGGTACATTTGGACTCTGAGTATCTCTAATTAAGGTTCAAACGTACTGATTTGCAAAATGGAATGGCGAAAAGATGACAGGCGGTTATTATTTTTTGCTGGACGCTGGACGCTGGACGCTGGACGCTGGACGCTGGACGCTGGACGCTGGACGCTGGACGTGAGACGTGAGACGTGAGACGTGAGACGTGAGACGTGAGACGTGAGACGTGAGGCTGGAGTTAGGTTTACGTTTACGTTAAGGTAAGTTGTGTGGGGAGGCAAGTGACTTTTGATTATGCGACAGGCTCTGAGTTATCCCCTAAATTCAGATAATAAGTACAACACATATTTACCGGAAAACCTGTTTACTTGAACGTATGGCTACTTGGCAAGGCAAGTGCTTTTACGAGCGAGTTCATTTAGGAGATAGCAACATGCTTCAGCAACCACTCTGGCAACCTACGGATGCACAACGACAGCAAACTCAGATGTCGGCCTTTATGAGGTGTGTTGGTAAGCAGGATGTGGATTATCAGCAGTTGTGGCAGTGGAGTGTGGATCAGCCGGAGGAATTCTGGCCTCAAGTGTGGCGATTTTCCGAGCTTATTCCTGAGTTGGATTCAGACGCTGCGGTGTTGAAAAATGCTCAAAACATGTCGGGGGCTCAGTGGTTTCCTGATCTGAAAATGAACTTTGCTGAGAACTTGCTCAAGCCTTGTGGTGATCCGGCATTTGATACTTCCAAAGCGGCACTGATCTTTCGGGATGAAGCCGGGAATCGTCGCGAAGTCAGCTACGGCAGTTTATATCAGCAAGTCGCAGAAATGGCTGCGTCGTTGCGACGAGTCGGGGTACAACCGGGAGATCGAATCGCTGGCTTCATGCCAAATGTTCCGGAAACCGTGATTGCCATGTTGGCGACTGCCAGTGTGGGGGCGGTGTGGTCTTCCTGCTCACCGGATTTTGGTTTGCAAGGGGTGTTGGATCGCTTTGGCCAAATTGAACCTAAAGTGCTGATCACTACCGATGGTTACTACTATGGTGGCAAAGCTCTGGATTCCCTGGATAAAGTGGCTGAGATTGTCGGGCATTTACCTTCATTAGAGCAGCTGGTGGTGGTTGATTATCTGACCTCGAATTCGGACATAAGTAGTTTGCAAAGTGAAAACCTTACCGTCTCTGTATGGTCGGAGTTTCTCGATAAACAAGCCACAGAGCTCTGTTTTGAACCGCTGCCGTTTAATCACCCGTTATATGTGATGTATTCCAGTGGCACTACTGGTGTGCCCAAGTGCATGATTCACAGTGCTGGTGGAACCCTGATTCAACACGCCAAAGAGCTGATGCTGCACACAGATGTGACGGCGGACGATACCATTTTCTATTACACCACCTGTGGCTGGATGATGTGGAATTGGTTGGTGTCCAGCCTGATGACAGGGGCTACTGTGGTTTTGTTTGATGGCTCGCCGTTTCATCCGGGACCTGAGGTGTTGTGGGATATGGCCGAGCAAGAGGGTGTTACGGTATTTGGCACCTCTGCGAAGTATCTGGCGGCGTTGGAGAAAGCCGGAGTGAAACCCGATCGCAGTCATAAGCTGACTGCGTTGAAAAGCATCTTATCCACAGGCTCACCACTGGCGCATGAAAGCTTCGATTACGTGTATCGCGACATCAAACAGGATCTGTGTTTGTCCTCCATATCGGGTGGAACCGACATCATTTCGTGTTTTGTGTTGGGCAACCCGAATCTGCCGGTCTGGCGCGGCGAATTACAATGCCTTGGATTAGGAATGGCGGTGTCCATCTATAACGATCAGGGGCAATCGGTAATCGACGAAAAGGGGGAACTGGTGTGTGAACAGGCCTTTCCGTCTATGCCGGTGGGTTTCTGGAATGATCCGACCGGTGAAAAATTCCATAATGCGTACTTTGCTTCCTGGCCGGGTGTTTGGGCCCATGGCGACTATGGCGAGTTAGTACGCCATGAAGGGCAAGCGCATCCGGGCATGGTGATTCACGGTCGTTCGGATGCGGTCTTAAATCCTGGAGGAGTTCGTATTGGTACGGCAGAGATTTATCGGCAAGTAGAACAGGTCGATGCGGTGGTGGAAAGTATTGCTGTAGGCCAGCGTTGGCAGGACGATGTTCGGGTGGTGTTGTTTGTGGTGTTGAAAGAGGGCGTCACCTTAACCGAGGCATTGATTGCTGAAATTAAGTCCACCATTCGGGCGCATACCACACCACGACATGTGCCAGCGAAAGTGCTTCAAGTACCAGACATTCCCAGAACCATCTCAGGCAAAATTGTTGAGTTGGCGGTACGTAATGTCATTCATGATGAGCCGGTGAAAAACACCGATGCGTTGAAAAATCCGGAAGCGCTGGAGCATTTCAAAGCACGGCCGGAATTGTTGGATTAACCTGCTTTCCTCTTCTTTTTAATCAACCAGAATGCGTCGCAGCAGTTTATTGATCAGTGTTTGCTGATTGGGCGCATCGGTTTTCAGTAAGCACGATTTCACTTGTTGTCGAACCGTGCCGAGGGTCGCATTCCGGGCTTCAGCAATCTGATTAAGGTTATAGCCGTTGACCAGTTGCTTGCAAATGTCGGCTTCGGATTGAGTGAGTTCAAAGTGTTCCAGAATTTCACGGGCAGAAATGTGCTTATGAACCGCGCAATACGACAGTGTGATCAGCACACCAGGTTGGGCGTGCTCTCCCCAAGGTGTCATCTGACGTTGTAGCCAGGGCTGTACTTGTACCCGGTAATGCACCTCATCGTGGGTTAGATAGAATCGGGCTTTAAATTCCTGAGTCAGGCGGGTACTGATGCCTTCCAGACTATCAAGGCAGTTTTGAGCGGCCTCCAAAAACTTTTCCTGGGCAATCGGGCACTGAAACATCAGAGTGCTTTTCTGGTTACTCAGACACATGTTTGTCCGAAACAGTTGTGGAATTTTCAACAAGGATTCGGCGGCATCGTTTACGAAATACAGCTGATCCCGTCCGGTGCAAATGATCACGGGGTCATCCATCACGTCTAACACCTGATTGAGACAGCGACTGGCTTGTTGATGAGGCAGTAGTTTTTGGCTTAGGGCAAGGCTTTGCTTAATGTGTGGCAGGTAATTATTGATCTT
>JBFHTA010000297.1:0-4787 GCA_041590855.1 Pseudomonadales bacterium | reverse complement strand
GGCAATTTCCTGAATGGTTTTTAACTCGGTTTCCATCCCCGAGGTGGGTTCCAGAATTTGTCCCCAGACTTCTGAAAAATCCATCTCCGCCAACTGGTTTTGAAGCCCCTGAAGTTGCGAGAGAATGGCGGTGTGTTGCTGTTCCCTATCTTCTGTGGTGGCTTGCTGGTGGCTTTCCAGGGTGGCGAGGTCTTGTTCCAATTGGTCTAATGTCCGCTGTAAGTCCTGTTGTGACTTGCGCAGTAACGCCATGGGTTGCGGTTGCTGACTTACATTGTTTTCCAGTTGTTCAACCAAAGCGGATAACTCGGCCAATGTGGTTTCTGAAATGGCTTCTGATGTTGGTGATGGTTCATTGGAAATTTCTGGTCGACCATAGCTTGGATTATATGCCCCCTCTTTTTCTCCTGTTTCCGCATCATGGGGCTCATGTCGGCTTCCTTGGATCAGTACGATGGCAGTCAGGGCGCAGATCAAGGCGGCACTGATCAGGATGACCCAGGTCCAGACGTTAGTGGAGCCGACTGGAGAGGGTGTTGCTCGTTGTGCCAGTAAATCCAGATGCCAGGTGTTGAAGTAGCGAACGCTCAGTGGACCAGCGTCTTCTGTACGCTGCAATTGATACTCACTGTTTGGCATCGGATGTACCGATAGGCGCTCGGTCAACGCAGACAAAGAAAAGCCAATAACTAAATATCCGCCAGCGCCCTGATCATTTTCCAACGTACTGAGCATAAAGGCGTGAGGTTCGTTCCCGCCAGGTAAATAGCGCCCAAACGGAATGTTATGAACACTTAAGTTACTGCGTTTCTTTAATTGGGTTTGAACGTACTCCGCCAGATTATTGGCCTCTGTGGGTAAACGGTTGAGTTGTGTGCCAAGATCAATGCGTTTGTTGGCGGAATAAATGACTCTGAGTTCTTTGTTCAACAGCAGTAAATCGCTGGCACCACTGAGTTTGACAGCGCGCTCGAAGGCCGGATGAAAGATACGATGCACCTTGTCGTAATCGTCGGTGTTGTCGGGGCCTTCGAAGTTGATGGATTCAGCAGGCGGGTAGATGTTTCCCGCTAAGTAGCGAATTTGCAGCTGTTGGCCGATGTCGTCCAGTGTGCTTAGCCATTGCGTTGGGGTCACGTTGCTGTTTTGAAAGAGCGAGGTGGTTTCCCGTTGGTAATAGGCAGACAAGTATTGGTCTTCTGTTAAGCGCATATTGCTTAGGAATGAGACACCCATTTCGAAGTGATTGAAGGCGTCTTGCGTCCAATCCTGACGGCTTAATTCAGTCAGAGTTTGGGCGTACAGGTTGAGTTGGTCGGTGACTTGCCGGGCGACCAATTGGTCAAAGTGTTGCTGCGCATCTTGTTGGCTGAGCTGGACTTGTGTTTTGACGAACCGGGATTGCAAATGACTGATTCCGGTGGCCGAAAGCACGGTCGTTACCAAAATCACGATCACAAGAAAAAGGCTAATCCGCCAGCGTTCGGTCATAGACAGCTCACAACCTAGAGAGTGCGTTAATGATGTATTTAAACTTGAATAGTCAGAGGTTTAGTCGTTATCGGCCAAAATGATCCGAAAGTTTAATGAATTGTCTGAATGAACAGTGTAGTTCAAGAGTAACGGTTTGTAGCCGGGTTTGAGCTTGGGGTGTCGTTTGACACCTTGTTCGAGCGTATGTTCTGGGAAAGGTGTGTCGCAGAAGCATTAGGGAAGATTGGCGCGAGTACGGGCATGAACAACGCCCCAGGAGTTAAGAAACTCCGGAGCGGGCGTTCCAAGAAACATGAATGTTCCAAGAAGCAATCTCAGAAACAAGAGTGTTCTGAGAAAACAGGTAGGCTTATTGCTCGTCCAGAGCTTTGCGCTGAACCTCAATCAATTCGGCAATGCCTTTCTTGGCAAGATCCAGCATGGCGGTCAGTTCTTCAGGACGGAATGGCTCACCTTCGGCTGTGCCCTGAATTTCAATGAAACCACCGTCTTCGGCCATGATGACGTTTAGGTCGGTTTCGGCATTGGAATCTTCAGGGTAATCCAGATCCAGTACGGCGCTGTCTTTGTAGACACCCACAGAAACCGCCGCAATTAATTGTTTGATCGGGTTTTTCTTAATCATGCCTTCTTTCAGCATGTGGTTGACGGCGTCTACCATGGCCACACACGCACCTGTGATTGAAGCCGTGCGTGTACCACCGTCGGCCTGAATTACATCACAATCGATGGTGATGGAGTTTTCACCCAACACTTCCAGATCTACTGCGGCGCGCAATGAACGACCAATCAAACGGGAGATTTCAACGGTACGACCGCTTTGTTTTCCTTTGGCGGCTTCGCGCACCATGCGGCTGCCGGTGGAGCGTGGCAACATGCCATATTCTGCTGTTACCCAACCTTGGCCCTGACCTTTCAAAAAGCCGGGAACGCGCGATTCAACGCTGGCGTTACAAATCACTTTCGTGTCACCGAATTCAACTAACACCGAACCCTCAGCGTGACGGGTGAAGTTACGAGTGATTTTGATGTCTCTCAATTGGTCGGTAGATCGTCCGCTTGGGCGCATAGAGAATTCCTATTTTGAAGAGTGAAAAGTTTTAACGATGAAATCTATAAAAGAGCGGCATTATAACATTGACCTGAAGTCTTGCCAGAAAACCGCTACAATTCAGCACACACTTTATCCTTAAATATGGGTTGTGACCGATTTTGGCAGTAAGCCAAAATGAACAGCAACGAAACCATGGAAATCACTATGACACGCAGTATGACGGCGTTTGCTCGCGCTGAGGGCAGTTTTGAATGGGGTTCACTGACTTGGGAACTGAAGTCGGTCAATCATCGCTATTTGGAAGTCTATCCTAAGCTGGCAGAAGGGTATCGGGATCTCGAACAAGTGGTTCGTGAAACCGTTCGAAAACACCTTAACCGAGGCAAGGTCGAGCTGCAGCTCAAGGTTCAGACCAACGTTGAAACCAGTGCTGCAATTGATGTCGACGCCGAACGCGCGCAAGAAGTGATTAACGCACTGACAAAAATCAATGAGATGATGCCCAAACAAGGCAGCATCAGCCCATCTGTAGTGCTTAACTGGCCGGGCGTGCAAGTGTTGCCGGAACTGGATCGCAAAGCGATTCTGGACGACGCCACCCGAGTGCTGAAAGACGCACTAAATCAATTGACCGAATCCCGTGCGCGGGAAGGTGCAGAACTCAAACAATTCGTACAAACCCGCCTAAATAGCGTTTCTGAGATTACTGCGCAAGTGCGGGCAAAATTACCCGAGATACTGCAAAAACAACGTGAAAACCTGCAAGACAAGTTGAATGAATTGACTGGTGAACTCGACAACCAACGCGTTGAGCAAGAGATCGTGCTATTGGCTCAAAAAGCCGATGTCGACGAAGAAGTAGACCGCTTGGACGCCCACGTCACCGAAGTGAGCCGCGTGCTGGAACAAAAAGGTCCAATTGGACGCCGCCTCGACTTCCTGATGCAGGAAATGAATCGCGAAGCCAATACCCTGTCGTCGAAATCCATCGTCACAGAAACCACTCAGTGTGCGGTGGAATTGAAGGTGTTGATCGAGCAGATGAGAGAGCAGATTCAGAATATTGAGTGATGCTTATTTCATTAGCAGCCAATCTCACTTTCTAACTTGAGCCAATCCTCAATGAATTGGAAAGGAACAGGGTATCGGTAACAACGGCAAGCAGTCAGTATTAGTGGACTCTTGCCTTTAGTAATTGCTGACATTTGTTTAAATGAATCGGATTCATCACACTCTTGAACGATATGCTTAAGTGCCAAGTCTCCATTCATTGGGAAGTTTGTTGACGCAGATCCATGCATATCTGAGTTTGAGTACATGCTCTGCTCACTGTGTTGATTGGGATACCAATATTGTAACGTGCTATGTGCTAGCCTATCGTTGGCAAATTTCTCTAATTCTAGGCTTTTCGAATCTAATTTATACAGAGAGCTAAATACGGCTAACAGTGGGTATAAGACACTCGCTTCTGTAACTTTAGTCTTATAGTTATTGTCGTCTTTGTCTTTATTTTTATGTTCAAGCAGTTTCTCATAAGAGTTATGGATAATTGGATACATGCCATTACTGTCAAAAGAGAACAGACACATATTGATCATTTCTGAGAGCCAGCTCTTCACAAATCCATCTATTTCTGAGTTATTTGAAAGTAACGTTAGCGCTAGACCTAGATCAATTGCTTGTGAGTCTTTATACGGTGTCAGCAATATTGGGTTATTAATAACCAAGAGGTTGATTGATCTAGTTATTTCTTTGAGACGAAGGTTTATTTTTTCTTGTTCTTCATTCCCTCTCTCTGTTTGTGGATTTGTAGCATAACTTTTCGACAATGAGTCCAAAACCCAGAGTCCTTTTACTGATAATCGTCCCAACACATCAAAGAGCTTGATATTCACATCAATAGAACAAGGTGAGTGAACTGCATGAGAAAGGGCGTACTTGTACTCAACATACGGAATCAAACAATGATCAACATAATAATCAGTAATTTGATGATATGTATCTAAAAGGTTCTCAAACGCTTGTGAGGGTTTGTTTTTTCCTGTGAAATCGTCTTTAACCTTATCCCAAGCCAGTAGCAATGCATATTCTGATGAAAGATATGCTGCTTCTACGTTTCCTCCATCACGACACCATGAAAAAAGAACCCACAAACAAACGTTTAACCGAGTAATGGATGATGCAACAGAATCTGCATTAGTGGCGTTTGATATAATTTCATCAATCAACTGATAGAAGT
>JBFHTA010000296.1:0-4791 GCA_041590855.1 Pseudomonadales bacterium | reverse complement strand
CAGGCTCCCAATATGCGCCAAGGCCAATACCTCTTCCCTCAGACCGGGGATGAAATGGAATACAGTGCCCAGATAAAGCTGTATCAAAAGACGCTAAGCAAACTAAAAGCACGCTCAGCAGAAGCGTTAATGGAAGAAGAGCAAAACCAAGCCAAAGTCATTGACGGTCTTAAATCCGCCGTTGCTCTGATGAAGCAAAAGCCGGATGGCCCGATCCAGGCTTATGAAGCCTATAAGCCATACGACAAATATGCAAAATACATGAAGAAAGCCGCGAAAGCGAAGCGAGCCATCGAAAAAACCGCCATCAACTTTTATGAAGGTCGCGGGCTCTACTATGTTTCAAAAAACGCTTTTTCTTCAGCAAAAAAAGACTTTAAAGCCGCTCAGGAAATCAATAATAATTCCTCGCAAGCCACTGCAGGTTTGCTGGCTGTAGCAGCGAAAGAACAGATTAACAAAAAGTCCTATGAAGACGCCTACGCATCTCTTTCCGAAATAGAAAAAACGCACCCGCAAAGCAAGTTTTATCACAAGCACATCACATCAGTCAGAACCCATGTGGTTGACCGTGGATTGGCACGAGCTTCGTCATTAACCCGTACCAACGCCATCAAAGACAAGGCATCAGCGTTCGATATTTATCATGAACTACTGCCTATTGCCCAACCCAGCCAAGCGCTAACAGCCAAGGTCAACACTGCAATAGGTAAACTGCAAGACCAGGTCGCACGCAACCTGACCGACCGCGCCATCGTGTTAAACGCCAAGAACTCATTCGCGTATTCGTCCAACATTACTGCGCTACTCACCAGTGCGCATGGGTTTTCCGAAAAAGCAGCCCTACCTTTCAAAAGTATGGCTCACAGAGCCAATCAAATTACTAGAGAGAAACAAGCCCTGCCCGTTATGTTTGTGGCCGGAGGAAAGGCTACCAATCAACAAAGCCACTTCAGAGACTGGATGAACGAGGAAATCTACGCCAACTTATCTAAGCTGGGCATCAAAGATGTATTAGCAGCAGACACCTACGACCTTCCTGGTAAAGGAAAATCTATTCACCCTGGTAACATTTTCTCTGACCAAACCATTCCCTTTGACCACAGTGAAGTTGTGTTTTACATGGACGTAAAAAAGTACAGCTTTGAAGAGAGAGGCCGTGATCGTCCTAAGCGCAAATCGTCGAAGTACGTATCCAAGCGCTACAAAGTACACAACCCAGAATGGGATCGCGCCAAAGATCGCTTGGAAAGAGCCGAAGAAGCCTATGAGGAAGCGAAAACAGCTGCCGAAGAACTCTACGACATCTGTAAACGTGAAGCATCCAGAGCTGCAGCTGCACTTGGGGCCTTTGCTGACTTGGCCGCAGGCGCGGCTTGTCGCTACGGAACCAATGCCCTTTCCCGCGAACTTTCGGGTTTAAATGATGCGCGTGACGAATACAACAGAACCCCCAAGCGCATAGAAAAGAAAGAAATCTCACGTTACCGCTACGAAGAGTACACTGTTTCAGTTAAAGGTGAACTGATCGCAGATCTTTACGCCTACGACCGCCGTAATAACAAGAAGATAAAGCTTGAACCCATCAAGTTATCTGTAAATAAAAGCGGAACCATTCTTAAGAACGTAAAACATGACGACGTGAATGGTTTGCGTAACGGCGAAAAAAATGTACCTGTTCTGGAAGATGAAATTCAAAAGAAAGAGCAATCGGTGTTTAAACATGCACGGGCACAAATTGCCATCTTCCTGGAAGATCATCAGTGGAAACGATTCTGTCACCAGGGCAAAGCTCTTGCCAAGCAAAAACTGGAACATGCAGCAGCTGATGCCTTCGCCCAGTGCATAGCCAATGCACCTAAGTCTGCAAATAGCCCGGAGATCATTGCAGCAAACAAAGCAATTCAGGATTACATGGGCTTCACTCCGGATATGATTGCAAAATACGGTGCCAACAAAGATTACCAAGGTTTTGCTCGCAATGACTATTCATTAAGTGACGAAGAAATTACTGCAGCTAAAAAAGCAGCAACCTTCGCCTACATCAGTCGCCCAAGCATTAACCTGCCTAGCTTTGATTTGAATAAGGAAATTGCCGCTCTTCGTGCACCTGCCACTCCGGACAAGATTATTGCCTCTCCGATTGGTGCCACCCCGGCAACTCAAACCGTTTCTCTGGATATCCCGGCTCAGTAAATAGGAAGACCCATGCAATTTAAAACGACCAAAATCCGAACGTTTGCACTTTCCGTGTGTATTGGTGCAGCCTTAACCGGTTGTGGCAGCCAACAAACCAAGCCGGTTTCAGCTATGTCAGCTACAGAGAAAGCGCAACTGGCCCAGGCTCAGGATCAGGCAAGCAAGGTAGTGAGCACAGCCACGGAAGCCTTCAATGCCGCTGAATCAGCACAAGTAGGTTCTTTCTCACAGGTTTACTACCCCATTGCCAAGAAAGAGCTTTCCAAGCTGAACGAGATGTTAAAAGAGTTCAACCCAAACAAGTCCGGACTTTTCGACTCAGGCTATAGCCTTAAAGAGATCCAGGAACAGGCCAGCCAGGTAACCCAGAACACCCAAAAAGCCGAGCGAACCAAAGAGCTGATTAGCCTTCATCTCAAAGAAGTGATCGATAACCAGAACTACATTGAAGATCTGGACCTGAGTAAATTCGAACGTGAATACAAAGGGCTACAATCCGACGTAAAACGCCTGTTCAAAGATCTAGAACAAGCGGCACAATTCCAGGGCTTAGAGGATGAACGTTTAAAAGTTTTAAATGACCTTCGTGCGTTTGAAGTATCTGTAATAAAGGAAAAGTTCTACAACCGCCCTCAAAAAGAACTGGAAGAACTCCCTGAAAGCACTTTGCCTGTCACCTATGCCGAAGCACAGAAGCGCCTGACTGCACTTGCAACAACTATCGAATCAACACCTCGCGCAATGGAAACCATTGAGCTTAAGCAAAGAGAAGCACTAAAAGCCCTTACCCGTGCCCAGAACATACTTAAGGAAGTGAACTGGATTGATGAAAACAACGATAAGGGCTTGGAGCACGTAGTGCTTCGTTATCGCAAACCTATGGATCGTGCGTTCCCGAATGTTCTGAAAGAAGATCACTCTGAGCTCCTGTTCGAAGATCAGGTAAGCAAATATTCTTATTTGGTAACTAACCTGAAAGCCAGCCTTCAACAAGAAGTTAGCTCGATGGATGCTGAGACCATTAAAGCAGAGGCACAAAAAATTGCAGATCAACAAGCAGAAGCCTTAAAGAAGAATCTTGAAGGCAAGCACGGTGAAGCATTAGCAGCTCAAACCAAGGCCCAAGATGAAGCGATTGCCAAAGCAAACCTTGAAGCCCAGAAACGTTTTGAAGAAGAAAAGAAAGCGCTTGTTGCACAACATAAGCAAACCCTTGATCAACTGACTGCAGAACGCGACAAGCTGAAACTGGAACATGAACAAGTAGCGTTACAGTTGGCCAAACTTCAAGAACAACAACGCATAGCACAAGAACAGAAGTTAACTAACCAACAACCAGCTGCGACACAGCAAGCAACTCAACCAACTACGTCTGAATCAGCAACACCTGAAACGACAGAGACGGCAAGTAATCAAGCTCAAGTTGCTGCAGCCCCAGCTCAAAAGACCTCTGCACCCAAGCGTAATTCTGTAGCGACAGCGCCTGTGGCTGCACCAGCAGCTGCACCTAAAGCGCCCGAAACCCAACCAGCGAAACCTGCTGAAGAGACACTCAGTTTTGATTTTGAAATTGAAGAGGTAGAACTTTAAGAAACCTAGAAAACCTAAGTTAGCTCTACCAGTTAGAAACAACTAACGACTGTAATACAAAAGCCCCCGGTAACTGATCATTACCGGGGGCTTTTTTCGTCGCCTTAGAAGTTGAGATAATGCTCATATTTTGGCATCGTTCAGAGCATCAAATACCAACAAGAATAAATTAAGGATACATCAATGCCTAAACACCACATTCTCATCGAAAAATCATTCACCACCGGACTCTCAGATGTATTCGAAGCCATCTGTGATCACGAAAACTTCGGAAAACTGATTGGGGCTAAAATCATCCGTACGAAAGAAGGTAATGACGGAATAGTTAACGGAATCGGTTCCATCCGAAGAATAGTTGCAACGCCCCTACCCTCGTTCGAAGAAACGGTCACCAATTACGTCAAAGATGAGTACTTTGAATACAGAATTACCAAAGGTAGCCCTATCAAGAATCACGTCGGGAAACTGCACTTCCGGCAGGAAGGCAGTACAACACAACTAAGGTACACCATTGATTTTGATCTAAAACTGCCATTACCGCTGATCGGAAGCGGTCTTGCCAAGGTATTGAGATCACAGATATCCAAAGGGCTGGATAAAATCAACTAGCGGACATCGTAGTGAACAAACGCTTATATTTTATAAGCTGATTGTCGATCAGCTTATAAAAATAAGTAAATTCACCCGTTTTTGCAGGGTACTTTACACAAATTACATCACCAGCCAGAGAAACACTCATATGATCACCTATGTATAATCACTCAATAATGTATTTATATACAGTACTGTATATTTAATCAATACTTTTCTCGTATTTTTTGTATTACCCTGCGTGCAGTCTCCTACGGAAGTATTAGTAATGAAAAAACAACCGCTCTTTATCTCAATAATTTCAACACTTTTGGTCCTGATCGGACTGAGCTATACGCTCAACGACCAAACTAAATTAGCTATGGCGATTGAGGCAGAACGAGCCATCGCAGGATTAGAACAGAAGCAAGT